>CAYSXM010000037.1:0-13281 GCA_964434905.1 uncultured Pirellulales bacterium
TGCCGTTCTGCACCTGTTCCAGGATGTCGATCACCCCTTGGGGCAAGACATTGGCCATGCGCTCGAACTCTCCCGCCAATCGCTGCATTTTTCGCCAGCGACGCCGCGGTGAGAATCGGCGCCAGGCCAAGCGCCGTTGATAGGGAGCCATGACCTCGACCAGATTGAATTGGGGCGACAGCAGGCGCGACGTGCCCTCGAGCATCACCAGCACCTTGATCAGCATGGCCACCCGCGCGGGCAATGAAATGCGATACCGGCGGATCATTTCCGTCATTTCATTCAAGGCACCCGACAGGTCGAATTCGTCGAGTTGTTGCGTGGTGTAATGGGCCACGAAGTCGGCCACGTCCAGACTCAATCCCGCACGGTCGAGCTGTGCCGGGATTTGCCCTACACGGGTAATCAGCGCCGTAATCTGCGATGCGTCGCGCCCCACCACCGCTAACAACAGCGATTCAATGTCCTCGAGCATCGAGTCGTCGATGCGGCCCACCATGCCAAAATCCAACAGGCCGATCACATTGCCCGGCAACAGCAACAGGTTTCCCGGGTGCGGATCGGCATGGTAGAAGCCGTGAACAAAAATCATTTCCAAATAGGCATCGGCACCGCGACGTGCCGCCTCGACCAGGTCGAAACCGGCCTGCGCCAGTGCATCGCGCTCGGTCAACTTCAGCCCTTCCAGACGCTCCATTGTCAGCACGCGCGCGGTCGACAATTGCCCGTAGGGACGCGGAATGCGCAGTGTTTTCCGGCCCGCAAAATTCTTGCGGAATTGTTGCATGTGCCGCAACTCGCGCCCAAAGTCCAGCTCGCGCGTGATGATGCGCTGAAACTCGGCCACGACTGCCCGAGGGCGATAATTGTGGAGTTCGGGTACACGCTCGCTCAACTGAGCCAGTCCGGCCAGGATGTCGAGGTCGACTCGAATCTTCGACTCGACCCCCGGGTGCTGCACCTTGATGACCACCGATTGGCCGGTCTTCAATCGCGCGGAGTGCACCTGTCCGATCGAAGCGCTTGCCAGAGCCCGTTCGTCGAACTCGGCGAACAGCGTGTCCACCGGCGCGCCCAACTCGCGCTCGATCGTGGCCCGCACCACTTCGGGTAGATCGGCCGGGGTCTGGCTTTGTAGTTGCTGCAGTTCGTCGGCCAACTCCACCCCGACCAGGTCCGCGCGGGTGCTGAGCACCTGACCCAATTTGATGAAGGTCGGCCCCAATTCGGTGAGCGCCATGCGGATGCGCGCCGAGTGCGTATGCCGCGCGAGCAGAGTCCCTTCGGGATCCTTCAGCAAGTCCTTGGCAAACTCGGGCCCCAATTGGCTGATCCAATTGGCCAGACCATATTTGCTGAGTATCGACAGAATCTCGCGCCAGCGATTCACGTGGCGATAAATCTGTGGAATGCTGGAAATACGCATAAGGGCCATGGACGAGCGCCGCGTGCCCGGTAAATCGTGGTTCAGAGGGGGCATCCTCAAGTGTACCTTCGGGGGACGGCCTGGCGATGGCCCAGGCCCCCTCGGCGCAACCCCCATTTGCGGCACGACTTGCCGTCGCCAACCGGGGAACGTCTCTGGTTTGCGGCCCGCGGCCCTGGCATCTTATGATGCACAACCATGAGGCATACGCTCCCAGTTGCCGTGGTGGTTGGCATTACGCTTGCTGTCGCGGGTGTGGCTCGGTCCGCGCCGCAAAACGGAAGTGCTCCTGGCCAAGCGCCCACGCCGCCAGCCACCACGACCGATGCGGCGAGCACGCCCGAGTCGGTCACTGCAGAGGATCCGGCCAGCGACGAAGTTCAATCGCGGCATTTCGAACGCCGCGTGCGCCCCCTGTTGGTTGAACGGTGCCAGAAATGCCATGGCCCCCAAGAACAGAAAGGGGGGCTCCGGCTGGACTCGCGTGCGGCTGCGCTGGCCGGAGGCGACTCGGGTCCGGCGATTGTGCCGGGCGACCCCCCAGGCAGCCTGCTGATGAGCGCGATTGAATATGGCGATGTGGTGCAGATGCCGCCCGACGGGCGCTTGCCGGCCGAGCTGGTGTCTGACCTGCGAGTTTGGATCGCTGCCGGCGCGCCTTGGCCTGGTTCTGACGACCAAGATTCTAGACCACGGCCCACCGCCACGGTCACCGCCGAGGATCGCACGTTCTGGTCTTATCAGCCTGTCTGCGATCCGCCCATGCCACGGGTGCGCAACGCCGAATGGCCCCGATCGCCTCTCGACCAACTCGTGCTCGCCAAACTCGAGGCCGCTGGGCTCGAGCCCGCGCCACCGGCCGAACGCCGCACCCTGGTTCGTCGGTTGACCTTCGATTTGTGTGGCCTGCCGCCAACCCCCGTCGAGGTCGACGAATTTCTGGCTGATGACGCGCCCGACGCCGTGGACCGCTTGGTCGACCGATTGCTGGCATCTCCGCGTTATGGCGAACGCTGGGGGCGCCACTGGCTCGATGTGGCGCGCTATGCCGACTCCAACGGACTCGATGAGAACCTGGCCCAAGCCGAGGCGTATCGCTATCGCGATTGGGTAATCGGCGCCTTCCAGCGCGACGAACCATACGACCAATTTCTGCGCGCGCAGATCGCTGGCGACTTGCTGCCGTCGGTCAACGATGCACAGCGGATGGACTACCTTGCGGCGACTGGTTTCCTTTGCCTGGGACCCAAAATGCTCGCCGAGGATGACCCGGTCAAAATGGAAATGGACATCGTCGACGAACAGCTCGACACCGTGTTCCAGGCATTCATGGGAGTGACCATCGGCTGCGCGCGCTGTCACGACCACAAGTTCGATCCGTTGTCCGCTGTCGAATACTATGGTCTGGCTTCGATTTTCAAGAGCACCCAGACCATGGACACTTTTTCGGTGGTGGCACGTTGGCACGAGCGCCCCTTGGTAGGGATCGATCAGGAACGCGCCCTGGCCACGCGCGCGACCGAACGACGCCTGCTCCAAACGGCGTTCGACACCCGTCAAACCCAGGCCCTGGAAGCGGCCACGATCGAAGCCCGCTCGCAGGTGGCCGAGTATTTGCTTGCCGCGCAAGCGTTGGCCTCGAGTCGGCGACCACTTGAACCGAAGATGCAAGCAGGCGCCGCCCCGCCCGACGATGGCCTACTGTGCGAGGCAGAGACGTTCGCGCGGGGCAACGTGAAAATCGACTTCGAGGTTTACGGCGCCGGCATCGGCGTGGTTTACAACGCCGGCGAGTTGCCCAACCTGGCTGAATACGACGTCACGGTGGCACGTTCTGGAAAGTATCAAATCGACCTGCGCTACGCCGCAGCCGAAGCGCGGCCCGTGCGGCTGATTGTCGACGGCCAGGAACTTTCCAGCACGGCGGCCCGACGCGCTACCGGGTCGTGGACCCCGGAAACCCAATGCTGGGAAGGGGCGGCCCAGATCGCGCTGGAACCTGGCCCGCACGTGGTTCGGCTCGAGCGGTCGGGGCCGTTCCCACACTTCGACAAGCTAGCACTTGTGCGCGTCGGCGATTTTTCGACCGCCAGTGAAACATTGGCCACGGCCAACAGCGACGCCCCAACGGCACCTCGTGAATTGCGTCAGGGATATCTCGAGCGGTTCACTGCCGCCATGGCACAGACCCTGGAAACACCTCGCGGGCCGCTGGCGGCCTGGGCCAATCTCCCAGGTCTGTTGTCTGCCGACCGGGCAGACCCGGTGACCACATTCGTGTTGCGGGACCCGTTACCGCCGACGCCCGAGGCACTGGCCGCCAGATATCGCGAGTTGACGGAGCAGGCGTTTGCCACCGAACCCGACCCGGCAACTGCGGTACCGGCAACCGCTTGGCGCGAGTTCCTGACCGCCCCCGCGGCTCCCCTGGCCACGCCCGAGGCCACTGCCGCGTATCTGACCCCGACGGAAATGGCCGCCATCGACACGCTGCGAACCGCATTGCGTGAACACGACGCCGCAACGCCGACTGTGCCGTGGGTGATGGCCGTGGCGGAGGGCACGCCAACCGCATTGCCAATTCACGTGCGCGGCAGCCATCTCAACTTGGGGGAACTAGCCCCGCGCCAGCTTCCAGAAGTGCTGCGCCACCCTTTCACTCCGGAATTGCCCCACGACCAAAGCGGCCGCGTGCAACTGGCCGACTGGATCGCGCACCCGGCCAACCCGCTCACCGCGCGGGTCATGGTGAATCGAGTGTGGCGCTGGCACTTCGGCACCGGGCTGGTGCGCACTTGCGACAACTTCGGCCGGCTGGGCGACCGCCCCTCGCACCCCGAGCTGCTCGATTGGCTCGCTTCGCGATTCATGGAATCGGGCTGGTCGATCAAGCACCTGCATCGACTGATCTTGAACTCTGCGACCTATCAAATGAGCAGCCGCTGGAACGCCGTCGCGGCAGCGGTCGATCCAGACAATCGCCTGCACTGGCGGATGGATCGGCAGCGACTCGACGCCGAGTCACTACGCGATGCCATTTTGGCCGTGGGAGGCCAGTTGGATACCACCATGGGCGGCTCGCTGCTGGTTACGAAGAACCGCGAATATGTCGCCGGCACGGCTTCGGTAAACCCCACCAGCTACGCGGCGCCGCGCCGCAGCGTGTACTTGCCCGTGGTGCGCAGCGCCCTTTACGATGTCTTTCAGGCGTTCGATTTCGCGGACCCCAGCGTGATCAACGGCGATCGGGCCACGACCACTGTAGCGCCCCAGACTCTGTTCGCCATGAACAGCGAACTGGTCACCGAACAATCACTTCGGCTGGCCGAGCGCTTGTTGCACGCGAACCACCCGGACGATGCAGCACGTGTGCAAGCGGCGTTTCAGATTGCCCTGGGGCGCGACCCCCTGCCCGAGGAACTGTCGGAAGCCCTGACCTACCTGGCAACCTGTGAGAACGAAAGCGCGGCGCCGGAGACCCCAGACGCTCCGCCAATAAACCAGGTTTGGCAGAGCTTGGTGCGCGCCATCCTGGCCACCAACGAGTTTATTTATGTTGACTGATCCTAGCCGCCCGCTCGATCGTCGCGCGCTCTTGCGTGGCGGCTGTTCGGCCTTTGCGCAGGCGGCGCTGTGGAGTTTGTTGGTAGAACATTGTCCCGCCGGCGAGACGGCAGCGGAGGAGACAGACCGCGTAGGGCGCCCGCCCGATGCCGCCATGGCGCACCCTGCGAGAGACGCTGCATTGGCCCCGCGGGGGGCGCATTTTACCCCCCGCGCGCGCCGTGTCATTTTTCTGTTCATGCACGGAGGCCCTTCGCAGGTCGACACCTTCGACTACAAACCGCTGCTAGCGCGCGATCACGGCCGGCCGCTACCCTTCGCGAAGCCGCGTGTGGTGTCCAGCGCCACCGGCAATTTGCTGCAAAGCCCCTGGAAGTTTCGACAGTACGGCCAGTCGGGGGCCTGGGTCAGCGAATTGTTTCCGCAAGTGGCCCGGCATGTCGACCAACTGTGCATCGTACGATCGATGCACGGCTCGAACTCGCGGCACGGAGCGGCAGCCCTGGAACTGCACACTGGCAGCGACACGTTCATTCGGCCCAGCATGGGCTCTTGGATCACCTATGGGCTGGGGAGCGAGAACCAGGACCTACCGGGCTTCATCACCATCTGTCCTTCGCTCACCCATGGCGGCGTGAACAACTGGAGTTCAGCATTCCTGCCGGCCGCGTACCAGGGAACGCCGCTGGGCAACGCCAGTGTGCCAGCCGAACAGGCTCAGATTCCCTTTGTCACCAGCCCGCATTCCTCGCGATTGGCCCAGCGCCGCGAACTCGATCTGGTGCAGGCTTGGAATCGCCGACACCAGGCCGCGCGCGAGGTCGACGAGGCACTTGCCGGCAGAGTTCAAGCGTTTGAACTGGCATTTCGCTTGCAAGCCGCCGCGCCCGAATTGCAAGATGTCTCCGACGAGACGTCTGAAACCCTGCGGCGCTACGGGCTGGAACATCCGACCACCCGCAATTTTGGAAGACAATGCCTGATGGCCCGGCGGTTTGTCGAACGCGGCGTGCGCTTCGTGCAGGTCTCGCACAGCTATAAGTGGGACCAACACGGAAATCTGCGTCAGGATCACCAACGCAACGCGCAAGAAGTCGATCAGCCGATCGCGGCGCTGCTCGACGATTTGAAATCTCGCGGATTGCTCGACGACACCTTGGTGCTCTGGGGCGGGGAGTTTGGACGCACCCCCACGGCGCAAGGGGATGACGGCCGCGACCACAATCCACACGGGTTCACCATGTGGCTAGCCGGCGGTGGAGTGAAAGCCGGCCTGCAGTATGGCGCGACCGACGACTATGGCTATTACGCCGTGGAAAACAAGGTCCACTTCCACGATCTGCACGCCACACTGTTGCACATTTTGGGTCTCGAACACACCCGGCTGACCTTCAATCACGCAGGACGAGATTTCCGGTTGACCGACGTTTATGGACACGTGGTCGACGACCTGCTGGCCTGAGCCCGGCACGTTGTCGGTTTCGGCAGACTGCGTATCGAACACGCCACAGACCCACGGAACCGCGCATATGACTCGTGTGACAACGTCGGCCACGGCGCTCGTACCTGGTGCGTCGGTCGAGGCGGTGTTCGCCTACGCCACCAATCCCGCTGCCGCCGCGACGTTTTTTCGGGGCCTGGGGCCGATACCGGCCATTCGCGACATTTGCTTCTTGCCAGGCCACCGTTCCGAAATCGGGGGGCTACGCGACGTGCACCTGGCCGATGGCTCGACGCTGCGCGAGGAAATCACCGCCTTCGAGCCGCCGTGGCTGCACCGCTATCGGGTAACAGGGTTTCGCACACCCCTTAGCTGGCTGTCGCGTGAAGCGGTCGGCGAGTGGACGTTTACCGCCGTGAACGGTGGCGCCGGTGCCGGCCGGGACCAGTCCGGCGCTGGTGTCCGCGTGACCTGGAACTATGCCTACCACCTAACGTCGCCGGTGGTTTGGCCGCTGGCTGCGGTGATTGTCAAGGGACTGATGCGCGGCGCCATGCAGCGCGCGTTGCGCGCCATCGCCCGACAACGATTCGACTAGCGACCAGTCGCCCGTTCTGCAACAACGGTATGAACGCGGGGCAACGCCGGGGGCTACGTCAGCGTTTCGAACTGCACGTCGTAAAACAATTCGCACTTTCTTCCGTCCTTGAACTTCTGTTTCGCCACGCGCCATTTCGCGTGCGCCACGCCGGGCACGTCCTGGAATTTTTCCGACTTTGGCTTGCGCAGTTTCGCCCCCTTGGGTAGTTCGCCGACGGTTGGCGCTTGCCCATCGGAACGCAAAACACGGCCGTCGGCTTTCTCCAGCAGCCGGCGATACAACGGCGGATGTGGCATATGCCAGGGTATCGGCATCTTTTTGCGCGCCGCCGTCTGATCCACGGGAATCATCGCTACTAAATCCGTTGGCATCAGTTCCAAACCACACGGCGCGCCTTGGGGATGTTCCTCGCTCTTATGGTCGGGGTCTTGCTTGATCGTGGCGTTGTGGCTGCCGTGGTGCCCCACCTTATATAAGACGGTGCGCTTCATAAGTTCGTCGCCCAGGTTCTCGCCCGGGGCGGGCTTCACACCTTTCCAATCCACCGTGCGCCACGACAGCCAGTTGCCCACCTGGGCATCGCCCACGAATAGCAACACCCGGCCCTTGCCTTGCGCGCCACACTCGAACGCCAGCACCAGGCTGGTGTTGTTCGTATCGCTGTCCAGGTTCAGCGCCAACTGCTCGGCCACGCCCATCCAGTCGCCATCGATGCGTTGCCAATCGTTCGCGCTACCCAAATATTGTTCTTGGTAGAATTGCTGTGTGGCCGCGGACCGCTGCGGTTCCCAGTAGCGAGCTTCTTGGGTCTTTTTGCTTGGGCGGTCCGACGGCCGATCGAACACACGCTGCCGCTTGTCGGCGTCGAACGGATATCGAGCGTCTAGCGGCAATTGCGGTGCGTCGCCCTGATCGTCGTCGGTGTGCAGCGCCGGCGAACTTAGAAACGTTTGTTCCAGTCGTCCGCCCGACAAATAGGTCTCTCTGTCGGGCCGGTCCGGGTCGTGCTTCGCACCCAATTCCAAATCGCGACTCAACAGGTCTTCATCGCGCGGCGGCCCCAGCACATAGACTCGCACCTGGTCGTTGCCGGGCAAAGTCCGCACTTCGCCAGGGTTGCAGTACCGCACACGCTTGCTATTGGTTTTCAGCAGTTCGAGCGCCACGGCGTTGGAAGACGCCTTGTCCGATAGCTTGCCGTTCACGTGGCCCGCCGCTAGCTGCT
This sequence comes from uncultured Pirellulales bacterium, assembly GCA_964434905.1. Taxonomy (GTDB): domain Bacteria; phylum Planctomycetota; class Planctomycetia; order Pirellulales; family CAYNRE01; genus CAYSXM01. Next base: position 8,258 of record CAYSXM010000037.1, read on the forward strand.
GGCCTTTCCCTTGCATGCCGAGATCGCTGGAACCCGGCATGCGTTCGAAGTCCAACAAGCCCCGCAGTACCTCGTGCGGTTCCGGCGGTTCGTCTGGGGCGTTTTTCTTCTTGGCAGCTTTTTTCTTGGCATTTTGTTTCAGGGCCTGGGCCTGGGCCTTCTCGGCTGCCGCCTGGAGTTTGGCCATCGCCTTGTCGAGCGCCGCGCGCGTGGCGCCACGTTTGCGCCGCAGCCGATCGGCCTGAGGATTGCCCACCTGCTCGGTCCACCCCACCCAGAATTCCGTGATTCGCAACCTAGGTTTTCCGGTGGCGTTTTTTTGCACGAATGGCCCCTGCGTGTCGGCCATGCCCGACAAGTGGTCCGCGTGTTCGTGCGTGGCAACCACCACATCGATTTCGCCGCCGGTGGCCTGCTCGATGTCTTCCATCACTTGTCGTAGCCGGGGTGGCCCGTCGTCCTGCCGCGAGTGCACTCCACAGTCGATCAACACGTAGTGCTGTCGGGGCTGGTGCTTGGAGTCAACCTGCCCGCCAAAGGCCAGCAAGAAGCAATCACCCAGCCCCTGGCGATACATCCGCACGGTGACGCCCCCTGGCGGCGCGATCAATCGCTCGCCAGTGCCTTGTGCGGCGGGTTGGTTGGCTACCTTCTTCTTGACCTTCCTCGGCCTCGCGGACGGCCGCTGTTTCGCCGCCTTTTTCACTGCCATCGCGATTCTCCTTCATCCGTTCCACGGTGCAGCAGCGCCAACGGCTCGCGCTGGGGGTCGAACGCGGCCCGCCCCATGGCGTCGAATTGCTTAGTGAAATACTGCCGCACGCGCGCTTGCCGGTTCGGTCGGCCCCGGCGACGCGACCCCCTGGCGTTTGTCGGAATGTCGATGCGCTTCGAGATGGCATATACCACCCGCCCTCCGTTTCCGTCCTCTGCCACCGCCGGATCGATCAGCAGCGTGGAACCGCCTCGACATTTCCACCAAACCGGCGTCGGTGTGCCCTTCGGATCGTTGGGTTGATCCATCACTTGCTGGCCGCTGTAGTCGAGCAATGGCATCAAGATCTTCTGCGTCAGCACCACACGCAGCCACACCTTGGTGTTTCCGTCGGGCCCCACGCGTTGCACCGGCCGCACGGTATGCACTTCGATACGACCAGTATTCCGATCGCCGCGCCGTGTGGGTTGTCCGGTCAAGCGCTGCCGAAAGGCCAACAAATCGACCCCTAGCTCATTGCTGGCCTCCCGGAGTCGGGCATCCGAGGCTTCGAGCACGGCGGCTGTCAAATAGCGATGCCAAAACCGCGCGAAGTTGCTCGCCACGTTGAATTCCTCCCAGCGCGGCGGATTATTTTCGCGATTCTTGCGCTGCTTGTTCCGGTTGACCGGGTTGACCGATACCCCCTCGAAGAATTCCGCGACGAGTTCATCGCAGGTCTTGCGTTGTCGGCGGTACGCTGCACCGGACTCGTCGGTTTGGTCCTTGAAAAGGGCGCTCTGCCCAAACTCCCAACTGCCGGCCATGATCTGCAACACCAAGGGGGGCGGAATCAACTTGCTCACTGCCTCGCCCGGGGTGAACTTGTTTGTTCCGCGTGCCTGGTCATAGTCCAGTTTCCACCACCGCAAGCTATCTTCGCCCAAGCTTCGCACGTCCACCGGCACAATGCCACGTTGCCGAAACGCTTCGACAAACGCCAATCGATAGCGATGCGGGTCGTGGGGAACCAGGTCGCTATCAGCCGTGATCAAGGCTCGCAAATAGTCGCCCAGGGTAATATCAACCGGCGGCAGGTAATCGAGCGCCCGGATACAAATTGTCAGCACCCGCTGAGACGCCCTGGACGCTTCCTCGGCAAATCGGCGTGCCAGGTCCGGGTGAATGTCACCGTCTGGCAGAATGCCGGTACCCCCTGTGGCGATCCGCCTCAAATCCGCCACGCGGGCCTCGTAGATCTGCAAGAACGCATCGAACACGGCGGCCACTAGAATGGCTCCCCGATCGTGCGGCTCGACGGTTCGGGCCAAGGCGCTGGGGTCGGGCAGTTTGCGGTGCCCCTGGGCATCGAACTCGCCGAGGGCATTGCGCAGCGCGCCCCCCCTACGCGTGGCACGGCCAAATTGCACTGCTAAATCGGCCAGCAGGCTGTTCTGTTGCAGGTCGCCGCGGTTGCGCTGCACCTGGTCGCGCAGCAGGCCCGGCAAGGTGAAATGCTGGAAAATGGCCACGATGTCGGCGAACCCTTCGTGAAAGGCCAGCATGTCGTCGTTCGTGACTTCGAGCAGCCGGGGGTGAATGCCATCGAGAATTGCGTGCGCGGTTTCGTGCGCCACGACATCGTGCGACAAACAATTGAACACCATGGCTCCCGGCAATTCCTCGCGGGGGTCGTTCCCTTGTGCATTGAAGTAACCGAACAACAGTGCCTTTTTATTCGGCGAGTAGTAGGCGTTCGGCTCGCGCAGCGCGTGGGGATAGATGCGCAACCGCGGCACGTAGCGCTGGAGTCGATTCAAACGTTTCCCATCTGGGCCGCGCGTGCCATACTGTCGCGGCGACCACAGCACCTTTCGGCCCAAGGCAAACTCGAAATTCTCGATGGTCCTCATCGCCACCGCGTAGACCATCTGCTGATGGAACTGCGGATTGCCCTCGGTGGGGGCCAGGCCATCGGTGGCCAACAAGCTCGCACACGAAAGATCGACCGGCGTGTACGCACACTCGCTGGCCGGATCGATGTCGATCACCTCGACATAGTCGCCGATCGGGCCGGGACGCAGATTCTCCCAGTGCACTTCCAGCACCGCCCGGCTGATCGGCGCGGCATTCAGACGTTGGTCGATACTGGGATCGACCGTGTAGATTTGCAGCCGGCGTTTGGTCGGCGGCCCCACCGGACAGAACGCATCGCCAGGTTTCGCTAAACCCCTTGCCCCGCGGTCGGAGCCGCGTTTGGTCGCGCGCGCGCTTCGCCTGATCGCCATCGCACTTTGCCCCCTGCTGGCCCCCAGATGCCCCGCCCCGACGAGAACCGCCAGAGCACCAGGGGTGACAAATACCAGACCGCGCCACGCGCTTCAAGAAAAACCTGGCCACCCAGAGAGCGCGGCGTTAAGCCCGACTCCGGCGGTGTACGCCACGGCTCGGTTTTCACGGCGCGGTTTTCACGGAAACGCGAGGTCGCCTGACGAACCGGCGACTACGGCGCGGCCGGCGAAGTGGCCCGGTGCTTTTCCATCTCAACGCAGTTTCCGGCGCGGTTGTACTCCACGCGCGTCATGAAATTCTTCATGAGTAGAATACCGCGCCCACCAGGGGCATCGAGATTCTCCGGAGCGGTACAGTCGGGAACCCCACAGGGGTCGAATCCCGGCCCTTCGTCCGAGATCCGAATCCACAACCGGTCGCGGCTGAGCTTGCAGGCCACTTCGACCCGCTTGTTCGAGTCGAGGCGATTGCCATGCCGGATGGCATTCACCAAGGCCTCTTCTACGGCCAGATTGATGCTGAACACGCCGTGCTGATCCCAGCCCAAGTGTTCCAATGCCTGGACTAGCTCTTCCAGAACCCGCTTGCCGGCACCCGGTTCGCTAGGAATCGATTGCTCTGTCGTCCACTGCCAGGCGTGGTCGGCCATCGTTGCCTTGCGCCTTCAAGAGTCGCTCTGGAATCGCCACGGCCGCGTGTGCGCCCGCAAAGGTGCGCGTCTGGGTGCCCGCCGGTCCGCCTCGGCCCGGCGACATCGCACGGTCGCCTGTCGAGCATCGTTGCGGAACCGGGAAACCCAGCCTGCACCGGCCGGCGTGTTCGACGCAGCTAAAACGCCGCCAACGCGTCGGACTCGTCGTCCTTGATGTCAAACAGTCGATTCAACTTGGTAATCAAGAACACTTCGTAAATCTCAGGGCGAATGTTGCTCAGCTTGAGCTGACCGCCGTGCGATTTGATTTTTTTCTCGAGCGTAATCAACTTGCCCAGCGCGGCACTGGACAGGAAATCGACATTGCCAAAATTCAACAGCAATTGCTTGCGGTTCTCCTGCTCCACCAATTGAAACAGCTCGTGGCCCATTTCCTGGATATTGGCTTCTTCCAATATCTTGCGGTCGACAAACCGCACGACGGTTACATCGCCAACCTCCGAGACCTCGACACGTCGATGAACCGCCATCTGCCTAACGCTCCTGCCCACGCCTCGGAGGGCTCGCGAACCAAATTCGAATTCCCGCAACACCGCATCCATGCACGCCACAACCCAGACCAGGCGAACTCCGGCCACAAAGCAGATCGCCGGACCAACGCTGCCTTGAATCGGCGCCGCCGACGCAAACCGTTCTGTGAAATGATATTCCGGCGACTATGGGTGTCAAGCAAGACACCCGACGCCTGGCCGTCGACTGGGCGCCAAGTGCAATTACAGCTCGGGCAGGTCGTGGCGCTGGCTGGGACGCAAATGTGCCCGGGTTATCAACAGATAGTTGGCCCCACGGTACTCGGTCAACTGGCCTGAAACACTCCATTCGAGCAACTTGGGTGTTTCATTGACTTGGTGTGCGATGCGTTCCAGGGCCAGGTTCTCGAGCGCAATCATCGCCGAAGCCCCCTGGTTGGCGTGGAATGCCAGCCGGTCTCCTTGCAGGCGGAAATGCCCCACGACGTCGACAATTTCCACACCCTCGCGAACCAGTTCACTCGCGTCGTCTAGTTCCGAGTCGTCCATCGCGGATTCGCCGCCTGGTCGCCGCGCCACGTGGGCTGGGTCGTCGCCCGCGGTGGCCAATGCGACACACGCCAGCATGGCGAGGACCGCCAGCATCTGGTCTCGCCATCGTCGAGGCCCCGGTACCCTGGATCGCCACATGGTGCCATCTCACCGAATGTTCTTGCCCGGAACAACTGCCTTCGTTCCCTCAAATCTAGCCCATCGGTGGGGCAACCGTCGCCAAGGACCTTTGGAACTGGTTGGCCCGGGAGTCGCGTCGCCAGGGCGCGTGGCAAGGAAGCAACCATGTTGCATAGCAGCAACA
>CAYSXM010000038.1:0-13228 GCA_964434905.1 uncultured Pirellulales bacterium
CCTTCGACCACTCGACCGTGTTTGCCGACAAAATGACCTTTCCCATGGGCGCGCTGTGGCACGACGTCGCGGACTACTTGGCCAGCCCCCCCAGCATTTGGAAACTGGTCGATGCCGACGACGACGGCGTGGCCGAGCATCGTGAGGAACTGATCAGCAAGTTCGGCTTCATCGGCAACGCGGCCGACATCCACGGCTGTTTCCTAGGGCCCGACGGGCGCATCTATTGGTGCGACGGTCGCCATGGGCACGAGTTTGTCGACGAGCAGGGGCGCTCGGTCTCGAAGGGCAAAGCCGCGAGAATTTTCTCGTGCCGGCCCGATGGCTCGCAGCTCGAGGCCTTTTGCGGCGGCGGCATGGATAATCCGGTCGAGGTGGCCTTCAGCGACGAAGGCGAGCTGTTCGGCACAATGACCTTTTACAACCCCGACGACGAACGGCACGACGCGCTGGTGCACTATCTCTACGGCGGCGTGTACCCCAGGAAACATGAGGTTGTAAATGAGTTTGCCCGGACCGGCGATTTTCTCCCCCCCCTGCAACTGTACGGCACGGTGGCGCCGGCCGGACTGGCACGCTACCACGGCTCGGCCTTCGGCCCCGACTACCAGGGCAACTTGTTCAGCGTGCAGTTCAACACCCACCAGGTATTGCGCCACGTGCTGACCCGGGCGGGTGCCACGTTCACCTGTGAAGATTCCGAGTTGCTGGCCTCGACCGACATCGATTTCCACCCGACCGACGTGCTGGAAGACGCCGATGGCAGCTTGCTGGTGATCAATACCGGTGGCTGGTTCCGCCATGGTTGCCCCACCTCGCAGGTCGCCAAGCCAGAGATACTGGGAGCCATTTACCGCGTGCGGCGCCAGGGGACCGTTGCGGCACCCGACCCGCGCGGCCTACAGCTAGCCTGGGGCAATCAGGTTGCGCCCGATGAACTGATCGCGCGCCTGGACGACGCGCGCTTCGCGGTGCGCCAGCGCGCCACGACAGCGCTGGCCGCGCGCGGTGCTGCGGCCGTGGAGCCCGCGGCGCAATCGCTGGTCGGTGCGGCCAGCGTGCAGGCGCGCCGCGGCGCGCTGTGGGCCCTGGCACGCATCGATCAACCCGCCGCGCTGGCCGCGGTGCGCAGCGCGCTTTCGGACCTGGAGTTTTCCTTGCGGCTCGCGGCTGCCCGCGCGGCAGGTACCAACCGAGATCCCCAAGCGCTCGCCGATTTGGTGGCGCTGTTGGCCGATAGCGAACCCGCCGTGCGGCGCGAGGCGGCCACCGCACTGGGCCGGTTGGGGCAGGCAGCCGCCACGGCGCCCTTGTTGGAAGCCCTGGCTGAAAACCCCGAACGTGCGATTGAACATGCCCTGCTGTTCGCGCTGATCGAACTGAACGATCCCTCGAGCACCCGGCCGGGCTTGATGCACGCCAGCCCCTTGGTGCGGCGCGGCGCGCTCTTGGCGCTCGATCAAATGCGCGATCAACAGCTTGCAGCCGACGAGGTCATCGGGCTGCTCGACACCGATGAGCCGGTCCTGCGCGCCACGGCGCTCGAAGTACTCGCGCGGCGCCCCGAGTGGTCCGCCGCCAGCCAAACGCGCTTGGCAGCCGCACTCGAAGCACCATACCTGGAAGATCGAGAAGCCCCCCTGGTGCGCGGCCTGCTCCTGGCCTATGCGGGCCAGCCGGCGACCGCCGAACTGATCGGCGAGCATCTGGCCAAGGCGGGTACCAGCCCCGCCACCAGAAGCTTGCTGTTGGAGGTCATTTCACGGGCTGATGTCGCCCCCTTGCCCGAGGCCTGGGTGGCCCCCGTGGCGGGACTGCTCGCGGCGGCCGACACCCGCTTGGCGTCGACCGCGCTGGCCACAGCCAGCGCTTGGAACGATGCCCGGCTGGCCGCACCGTTGGGCGCGCTGGCAGCGGATGAAACCCGGCCGACCGAGCTGCGTTCCGAAGCTTGGCAAGCGCTGGCGCGCCTGGGACAGCCACTTTCCGACCAAGGGTTCACGCTGTTGGGCGCGCGGCTGGCCGACAACCTGGCGCCGCTGGCGCGTGCGGCGGCTGCCGAAGCGCTGGGCCGGGCCGAATTGACCGCCGCGCAGCGCCGCGCCTTGCTGCCCCGGCTCGCCACGGCGGGCCCCCTAGAGGCTGGCAAGCTGTGGGGCGCGTATGATCGCGTGACGCTCGACGCCGACGAAGCCGCACTGGTACTCGCAGCCGTGAACAAAGCGCCGGGCCGCGCCATGTTGGCCGGACCCGCGCTAGCCGCCTGGGTCGAACGCCTGCCTGCCGGCAGCCAGACCGCGGGACAGGCCTTTCGCCGGAGCTTGGAAATCGATCACGAACAACAGCGCCAGCAGTTGCTAGATATCGAAGCGCGGTTGCCCGCCGGCGATGCCGCACGAGGGCGCGAGCTGTTCGGTGGGCAGCGTGCCGCGTGTGGCGCTTGCCATCGCGTGGCCGGAACCGGTGGCCAGATCGGCCCCGAACTATCTCAAATCGGTCGCATTCGCGTGCGCCGCGACCTGTTGGAATCGATCGTGCTACCTAGCCTGTCGCTGGCCCGCGGTTATGAAAGCGTGTCCGTGGCCACCTCGACCGGCTTGGTCCACTCGGGCGTGGTGGTGCGCGAAACGCCGACCACCGTGTATCTTCGTACCGCCCGCCGCGACGAGATTCGCCTCGCGCGTGGCGACATCGAATCGCTCGTACCCAGCACGGTTTCAGTCATGCCGGCCGGGTTCGACAAACTGCTTTCGACCGACGAACTGGCCGACCTGATTGCGTATCTGGAGTCGCTGCGATGAACAACCCGGTGGCTGGTTCGATCTTGGTGCGGCCCGAATTGCCGGCAGACGCCGCAGCCGTGGCCCGGGTGATTACGGCGGCCTTCGGTCGCGCGGACGAAGCCGAGCTGGTCGCCCAGTTGCGCGCCCAAGACCAGGTGGTGATGGCGCTGGTGGCAGAGCGCGACGCCCAGATTCTAGGGCACGTGCTGTTCAGTCGGCTGGCGATCGATCCCGGTACCGCTGCACAGTCCGCGGTCGCGATCGACAAACCGGCGACGGGCTCTTCAGCGCCCCGGGCAGTAGCACTCGCGCCGCTGGCCGTCGCGCCGGCCGAGCAACGGCGCGGCGTGGGCACCGCGCTGGTCCAGGCGGGCCTGGCTGCCTGCCGTGCGCAGGGCGAGGAGCTGGTGCTGGTGCTGGGCGACCCGAACTACTATGGGCGGTTCGGCTTCACTGCTGAAGCGGCCGCGCACCTGGAAACCCCCTATGCCGGGCCACACTATCAAGGGCTCGACTTGGTTCCGGGCGCCTTGGCCCGTGCACGTGGCCGGGTGTGTTATGCGGCGGCGTTTGGTCCGGCCAAAGCGCCGCCCGGCCGGCCCGCGTGACATGCCCCGTCGGTGCCGCGTAGTACCGGTGCACCATCGCACCGGTGCGAACCGTCTCACGTCCCGTCGATCAAACGCGCTTGAATCACGCGCAGAATGCCGCGGGCCACTTGCTCCTTGGGGCCCGAAAGCGATTCCACCACCGCCCCTTCGTGATCGATGATCTCTACTGCATTGTCCAGCGAGTGCATTGCCTCGGGGCCATTCGACACGATCAAGTCGCAGCTTTTCTTTTGCAACTTGACCAGCGCCCGGAATCGGCGATCCTCCGTCTCCAGCGCAAAACCCACCAGCCATTGCCGCGTTTTCCGGCTCCCCAGCGTGGCCACCACGTCGGGTGTTTCGATCAGTTCCAGCCGCAATGGCTCACCCGTCTTGGAAATCTTCCCGGCCGCCACCATATGAGGGCGATAGTCGCAGGGTGCCGCGGCACCAATCACGCCATCGCACTCTGGAAACTCTCGCTGGCAGGCCGCCAGCATGTCGTCGGTGCTAATCACGCTCAGCACCCGCGCGCCGGTCGGGTAGCAGACATCAACCGGACCGCTGACCACCGTCACCTGGTGCCCCAGCTCCAGGGCCGCGGCCGCCAGCGCGGCGCCCATTCGACCGCTCGAGGCGTTGGTCAAATAGCGCACCGGGTCGAGGTACTGCCGCGTGGGCCCCGAGGTTATCAGAATGCGGCTCATGGTTCTCCAGTTCGCGAAAGCTGACATGGGAGAACTGCAAAGTCGGGGTCTGGAACCTTTTTCGGTCAACACGCACGGCATGCAACCGACGTCCGTCGGCCGAAAACAGGTTCCTGACCCCCTCGCATTTAACTTTGCAGTTCCCCTGAAGCTGACATGGGCGGCGCCGCCTGCGGACCGTGCCGTGGTCGATCGTCGCAGACGATGGGGCAGGTCGTTCATTACCCTGCGCCAAACACCGCCGACAAGTTTGGCGCTAGCCCGGCGGCCAACTCAGCGCGCGGCCGCCAAGTACGTGAAAGTGCAAATGGTCGACCGACTGTCCCGCGTCGGCGCCGGAATTGGCCACCACTCGAAACCCCGTCCCCAGTTCGAGCAACTCGGCTACGCGGCGACATACCCACAGCAGATGGCCCACCAGCACGGTGTCGGTCGGCTCGATTTCAGCCACCGAGCGAATCACACGCTTGGGAATCACCAGCACGTGCGTGGGTGCCTGAGGATGCACGTCGCGAAAAGCCAGACAGTGTTCGTCTTCAAACACAATCTGGGCAGGAATCTCGCGGTCGATGATCCGCTCGAAAATCGTCTTGCTCATGCGAATTCCTTGGCCCCCGTTGCAGCGCCGCGTTGGCTCGACCGGTGCGCTCTCGACGAATTCCGCGTGGCCAGTCCGCCGCAGGTTACGTCGGCCGCGCAGGGTGCACCTGGTCGAGTGGAATGCCCTGATCGGCCAGCATCACGGGAATGCCGTCGATCACCGGATAGGCCCGCAACCGATCCTCGCGAACCAAGGCGGTGTCGAGTCGCTGGCCCAGAACCTGGCCCGCCACGTTGCGCAGCCGACCGGTCGCGACCAACCGGTTCAGCTCGGTCACCAGCGGCGCGTCGGCCTCGGACAGCGGAGAATGGTTTTCGGGGCACCGCAGCAAGGCCAGCAGTTCGGCTGCAATCACCAACGGTCAACTCCACGGCAAGTGGTACCAACCCGGACGGCGTGCCAGGTTTCCGAAGAACCAGGGTATTTCATCACACCGCGACCCACACCTCAAGCGCCCATGCCACGGGGCCGGCGCCGAATCCGCCGCTTCGATCGACGCCCCCCCCGGGGCAAACCAGGCAGTCTGTACGGGCTGGTCAACCGGCCAACCCCATTGGTCACGCTGATTTGCCCACCCAACCAGCGTCGATAATCGAGAGTAGCGAATGGTCGACGTCGACCGGAAAGCCCCTCCTCGCCCACCACAATTTGGCCCCTGGTTGTGCATGACGCGCTGGCTTCCCTGGATGATCGCCGCCGTGCTATTGGCACCCCGCTGGGCCGTGGGGCAGGGCGCTCCGGTTGCCGCGCCCGGAGCACCGGTCGCGGTGCCACGCGTGGCCTATCGACCCCAGTGGGTCACCGACTGGCAATCGACGTCTCGCCAAGTTCGGGTACCGGTAACCGAGCGCCGCTGGGAAGCACAATGGCGCGGTCGCTGGAACCCGTTTACCCAGCCGCGGTTGGAATATCGCCTGGTCGAACGCACCCACATCGAAACTCGAAATGAAGTCGTTCGCACACCAGTGCCGCGCGTGCAATGGGTGGCCACCACCGAACCAAGTCCTGGCTCCGCCACCACGCCGTCGACAGGGTGGCCCCCCGGCAACATCGGGACGTTATCCACACGCGGAGTCGAATCGGCAGGCGTGCCACCAGTCGCCGGCGCCGCACGCAACGCGGCGGCCAGCCCCCTGGCTCAAGCCGGAATTCCGGCCGGGGGTACTCAGTTGGCTGGCACCTCGCCTCCGCGGGGCACCCTGGCGGTTGACCCCTTTGCACAGCCCGGCGCCTCGGCATCGGCCTGGCCCAACGGCTACATTGCCGACGTGCCCCGGTTCGACGATCCGCAGCCGCGGCGCGGCTGGCTGCGGCGGCGCGCGCGCACCGTGCCGGTGCCCAGCTTTGGCCCCAGGGACACTGGTTCCCTAGCGGCTGGCACCTGGGCCGGAAACGGGCCCGCACCGACAGGCGCCGTATCAACTAGCGCTGTATCAAACGGCGCAGCCTCGAACGGCGCAGCCTCGAGCAGCGCCATGGGCGTAGGAATCGGCGCGCCCTATTCCCCAGCACCGGGGCTTCCACCATCGAACCCGCCACCTGGCTACTGGCCCGGCGCAATGGGTGCCACGGCCAGCACGGCGCCGCCCCCCGCTGGTGGTTCGTGGAGCAATCCAACGCCTGGCACGGCGCGGGTCGATTCGCCCTGGCGCCCCAGCGGCCCCTCGAGAGCCTGGCGCTAGTGGAGAACCTGGGGCCCGGACCCACCCCTGGTTCGGCTCCAGTCACGAATCGATCTTGCCGATTATTAAGGTTGCGATGCACGGGCGGTTTGTGCCTGCGCTCGCACTTCCCAGGCGACACTGCCATGGCAGGGACAGGCGGTAATTTGAGCGATGCTGGCGAACTTGGCAACGTCGATGAGTTGGGAGTTCTGCTGTCGCTAGGCGAGCAGTGTGGACTAGCGATTTCGGCCGAAGCCGCGCACACGGCGTGGCAGACGGCGTGTGCATCGTTTCCTGGCCCGTCGATCGAAACCTGGCCCGAGCGTTGGCAGTGCGCAGGGCATTGCCTGGGCCTGCGACTCTCGCCGGCGTTGCTTACGCCGCGCGCCGCAGCGCGTGCGGCGGGTGTCGAGTCTCCGGTTGCTACGTTGGGCCCTCGCGGCCCCACGGTCCTGATGGGAACGCGTGGCGATCAGGTCGACACGTTGGATATCGCCGCCGGCAACATCAAACGACGTGTGCTGCTCGGTGCCTTGGCGCAGGAATTGGGCTTGAAGTCGCCCGACGACTTGTCCCGATTCGTGTTTGTCGACCGGGCGACACCGTGTGGCGACGTCGCGCCGTTGGCCTCGGACCCCCACGACCATTCTGCGGCCGGTGGCGCGAAGGTGGCACCCCTGGCCCGCCTGCGAGGTTTCTTACGCCCCGAACGTCGCGACATGCAGATGGTGTTGCTGTTCGCGGTGGTAGTGGGATTGTTGTCGTTGGCCACGCCTGTGGCGGTCGAGGCGTTGGTGTCGACGGTGGTGTACACCAATCAGGTGCAGCCGCTGTTGGTACTGACCCTGGTGCTGTTCGTGTGTTTGGGATTTGTGGCGTTGCTGCGAACGCTCGAAGCCTGGGTGGTAGAGGTTCTACAGCGCCGCCTGTTCGTACGGCTGGTGGCCGAATTGACGCATCGCCTGCCGCGGGTGCTCCATCGGGAATTCGACCAACCATGGGGACCCGAGTTGGTTAATCGATTCCTGGAAGTTGTCACGTTGCAAAAAGTCGTGGCCTCGTTGCTGATCGACGGGGTCGATGTAGTGGTGCAGTTGCTGATCAGCATGGTGGTGCTGGGCTTGTACCACCCCTGGCTGTTGGGTTTTGACCTGGGGTTGATGTTGCTCGTGGGGTTCGTGGTGTTGGGGCTGGGCCGGGGCGGCGCGCGCACCGCCATGCATGAATCGCACGCCAAGTATGCCGTGGCCGCCTGGTTGCAGGAGCTGGTCCGCCATCGCATCACGTTCAAATCCGAGGGAGCAGCCCAGTGGGCCTGGGAGCGCGCGGACCGGCTGGCAACGGAATATGTCCGCGCGCGGGTAGCGCATTTCCGGATCTTGTTCCGCCAGATCGCCTGTACCCTCGCGTTGCAAGCGGTAGCGGCAACCGTGCTATTGAGCATGGGTGGCTGGTTGGTGATGGACTTTCAACTGTCGCTGGGCCAATTGGTGGCCGCCGAGTTGATGGTCAGCGTGGTGATTAGTTCGTTCACCAAATTGGGCAAACATCTCGAAGGTTGGTACGACCTGCTGGCGAGCACGTCGAAAATCGGCCTGCTGTTGGACCTGACGTTGGAGCCCACCGGCGGCGAAGCGCAGACCCCGGCGGACGGTCGCGCGGAATTGCTGGCATCCAACCTGGCGTTCGGCTACGAGCCTGGCTCACGGGTGTTCGACGAGTTGAACCTGCACGTTCGCCCTGGCAGTTCCCTGGCCGTGCTGGGCACGCCTGCCAGTGGCAAGTCGACGCTGGCCGACTTGATGTTTCGGCTGCGAGAACCAACGCAAGGTCGTCTGGAACTCGACGGGAAGGATCTGGCGACCTGGCCTCTGGATCAGGTGCGCCGCCACGTGGCATTGGTTCGCCACGCCGAGGTTCTGGCAGATACGGTAGCCGCCAACGTTGCCATCGGACGTCACGCCCTATCGCCTTCGATAGTTCGTGGCGCGCTGGCCTGTGCCGCACTGACCGAGAACCTGGTCGAACGACCTACCGGCTTGGCGACCGTGCTAGGTGCTTCAGGGGCGCCGTTTTCCGAAAGCCAATTGCGGCAATTGACGCTGGCGCGTGCCCTGGCGGGCCAGCCTCGGCTGCTGGTGGTCGATGGCTTGCTAGACGGTATCGAACCGCGCCTGGCCGGACAGATCCTCGAAAATCTGCTCCGTCCCGAATCGCCTTGGACGCTGGTGTTGATCACCTCGCACCCCAGCTTGGCCTCACGCTGTGAACAACGTATCGAACTGCCAGGTGGAAAGCGAAATGCCGCCTAGCGGCGATTGGCGAAGTCATGCTGCACCCCCACACCGCGAACAGTCGCTCCTCGGGGCCAGACCGGACCCCGGGGCTCGAATTGCCCGCCATGCGCTTGGTGCCGCCAGCGTGGCCCACGCGCCGGTGGGTTACCTGGCTGATAGCGGTGCTGTGCGTGTCTCTGGCGGGCATATTGCAATTGCCCTGGCAACAAACCGCCCGAGGGCGTGGCCGCGTCATCGCCTGGTCGCCCGTCGATCGTCCGCAAACCGTCGACGCCCCGATCGCCGGGCGGGTAATGAAATGGTACGTGCTCGAAGGTACCCGCGTGCGCCCCGGCGATCCGCTGGTCGAATTGCAAAACAATGATCCCGATTGGTTGTCGCGACTGGAAGAGCAGCGACTGGGTTATCTCGACAAGGTAACCGCGGCCGGCAACAAGGTGGCGCAAACCACGTCGCAAATCGCTTCGCTGGTTGCGGGCCGCGAGCAGGACGTGGCGTCGGCCGAGCAACGCGCCCAGGCCGCCGAACAAGCAGTGACCGTGGCCGAACAGGCACTGGCCGCGTCGCGCGCCGTGCTGCAGCAGGCCGAACTGAACCGCACACGGCAGCAAACGCTCGAACGCGAGGGCATTACTTCCCAGTTGGACCAGGAAATTGCCCAACGAGTGTTCGAAACCGCCCGCGCCGACGCGGCTGGCAAGCAAGCCGCACTGCGGGAGAAAGAAGCGGATCTGGCCAGCAAGCGGCTGGACGTCCAGAAGATTGCCAGCGACGATCAGGCCAAGATCGACGCGGCCGGAGCGTATCGCCGCGAAGCCGAGGGCGAGCTCGCGGTGGCGCGCGCGGAGTTGGCCAAAATCACCAGCACCATGGCGCAACAACAATCCTATTTGGTACGCGCGCCGCGCGCCGGCACGGTGTTTCGTCTGCGGCAAGTGCAGGGCACAGCGCAAGTCAAGGAAACGGAACCCTTGGTCGACTTCGTACCGGACACCGAAACCCCTGTTGTCGAGTTGCTGTTCGAAGGGATCGATGTCCCCTTGGTGCTCCCGGGACAACGCGCCCGGCTGCAATTCGAAGGCTGGCCGGCGGTTCAATTGGCAGGCTGGCCCTCGGTGGCCATGGGCACGTTCGGGGGCGTGGTCAAGTTGGTCGATGCCACGGATAGCGGCAAGGGCCAGTTTCGAGTGGTGGTCGAGCCCGACCGGGCCGATCTACCTTGGCCCCGCCACAGCGCCCCCGAACCAGGTGGCCCCGTGCCCAATTCGCACTTCGTGCGCGGCATGCGTGCTTGGTTCATTTCCCCCCAGGCAACCTATTTACGCCAAGGAGTGCGCGCCGAAGCTTGGGTACAATTGAACCGGGTGCCGCTGTGGTTCGAGTTCTGGCGCCGGCTGAACGGCTTTCCTCCCGTCGTGGCCAGCGCTGACGATCCCGCAGGCAGTTACGAGAAGGCGTCGCCGTTCGACAAACTGGAGAGCGCGGGCAAAGACAAGAAAACCAAGCCCCCGCTACCCAAATGAATGGCCTGCAATTGGCGATGCCTGTCTGGCTGTGGACGGTGGTCCTGGGTGCCGCTGCCACCATGGCGGCCCCTTGCTGCGCCGCCGACGTGGCGCCACGAGCCGGCGCGGCCCGCGAACCCGCCAACATGCCGGGCCGGTTCCAACCAGTCGCGGCGGCCCCCTTGGCACCTGGTCGATTTGCCCTCCGCCGGTTGCCGCCCGTGACTAGTTCGTACGCGCTGCCCGTGTCGTATGTGGCGCCCAGGGCCCCGACCTCGGCGGCCGGTGCCGGCTTGCGAGGGCTCGGCTCGGGTCCCTCGCCGACGGTCCTTGCCGTGTCGCTCGGCGAGGAGATTCCTGTTCCGTCCGTGGAGTCTCGGATCGAGGAATTGGAGTTGGTGGGAACGAGTTCCGTACCGCAACTGCGGCTCGAGGATGTTCTGGCCAGTGTCGATCGTAGTTTTCCCATGCTGCTAGTGGCCCTGGCACAGCGAGGTATCGCCGCAGGCGACTTGCTGTCGGCTGCCGGTGCCTTCGACGTGAAGTTGTCTGGCAAGGCCTATTCGAAGTCGCTGGGGTTCTATCAATACCACGAGAACGACTGGCAACTCGATCGGCCGACCTACTGGGGTGGCCGTGTGTATGCCGGCTACAAACTGGGCGTGGGGTTCTTCCCGCTGTGGTACGGCGAAGACGAAACCAACAACGGTGGCGAATTCCGGCTGGGTTTTGATACGCCGATTCTGCAAGATCGACGCATCGACGGCCGGCGCGCTGAAATCCAAAAGGCCGAAATTGCGCGTCGCGCCGTCGAGCCCGGTATCCAGCGACAGCGCATCGACGTCTGGCGCGCAGCCGCCACCGCCTATTGGGATTGGGTTGCTGCCCGCCTGGTACTCGACGCCAACCAGTCGCTGTTGGAACTAGCAGAACAGCGCGACCAGGCACTGGGAAAGCGCGTCGAACAGGGCGACCTGGCCGAAATGGCGCGCATCGAAAACCAGGGGTTGATCGCACAGCGTCGGTTGCGAGTCACCGCCGCGGAACGAAAGTTTCGGCAATCCGCCATTAAACTCTCGCTGTTCTGGCGCGACGCCAACGGATGGCCGTTGCTGGTAGAACCCCGCCAAGCGCCCGCCAAGTTTCCCGCCCCCGCGATTCCCGATGCGGCCGCCACGAGCCAGGCCGTGTCGCTGGCTCTGGCACGACGGCCCGACCTGCGCGAGATCACCTGGGAGCGTCACCGACTCGGCGTGGAATTGGCCACGGGCCAAAACCTGTTGCGGCCGACCCTCGACGCCGGCCTGCAGGCCTCGCAGGACGTGGGAGCGCCCGACAAGCCGCGGCGCGACAAATCGCCGTTCGAAATCCAGGGAGGACTGTATTTCGGCGCGCCCATCGAACGTCGCATGGCCCAGGGCAAGGTCCGCGCTGCCCAAGCCAAACTGGCCCAACTGACCGCGAAACAACGCTTCGCCGCCGACAAGATCGTCGCCGAAGTACGCGACGCCACCGTGGCCTGGCAAACCGCCTATCAACAAGTCGAGCAAGCTGCCGAGGGACTGTCTCTGGTTCGGCAAGTCGAGCAACTGGAGCGCCGTAAATTCGACCTGGGCGCCAGCAACCTGTTGTTCTTGAACCTGCGCGAGCAGGCCACGGCAGATGCCGCGATTCGGGAAATCGAAACGGTCTATGCCTACTATGTCGCAGTGGCCGATTTCCGAGCCGCCACCGCGGCAGACGCCTTGGTCTCGGCCCCGGCCGGCCACCCCTGACACTCGCCGTTCCGAGTCTCCCAAACGCTCTGGCCCGCTGCCAGTCCCGTTGAATTCTTCAACGGCCCGCCTGCGCCCCGTGCAGTGCTTGGCGGTCGACGAGTACCGTGGCCACCCCGGCTGCCGGCGGTTTTCCTGGACCGGGCCCCCTATTTGGCCAGCCCGATTCGGGCCCTGCAAATTCCTTTCCCCGCGCGCGGCGAGGGATTAGAATCGGAACATTCGGCGCCCACGGAACCCCTTGAGGCAGGGGTGGCCGTGGGGTGTCCCGTCCGCACCGGGCGGTACTCGATGCGCCCCCTACGGAACAGCCATCGCCACCGACCATGGCCGTCAGCCCCCATGGGCGCGCCAGGGGATGGTCGGCAATGCGCCAGCCGCAGGGCGCGTTCCGCTGAGCGCGGACCATCGGGGCGAGACACGTACGATCGCGCCGCGGAAACCCGCGTCGATCGTCGCCGGACAACGGGCCTTGGAACGCAATTCAGGGACAGACAAGAGGATTCCCTCCATGTGGCAAGGTTGGTCGAAACAACGGCATGCGCCCGGCACGCGCGCCGCGCCGCGCCGTCCCACAGCGACACGCTGGGGGCGGCGCTCGCTGGCGAGCCAAACACTCGAACCGCGACACTGCCTCGCCACGGCCCCGATGCTGTCGGTCGCCTTGGCGCTCGATACCGGCTCCAGCGCCACGGACCGCGTGTCGTCGGAAACCGACCTGGTGGGCACAGTCCACGACGACGGAGCCGTTACCAGTTTCACAGCCAGCTTTGGAGGCGCGCCGGCCGGCGCGCAGCCGGTCAGCCTGCTCGATCTGGGCGTGGTGCAACCCAACGGTCAATTCACCATCGACCTGGCCACGTTGCAAACGATTCGCTTGCTGCAATTTGGCAATGGCCTGGTGCCCGACGGTTCGTACTCGCTGACACTGCGCGCCGCCGACAATGAGGGCAAGTCGACTGTCGCCTCGATTTCGTTCGTGCGCGACACACTGCCGCCGACCACGCCCAGCTTCAAGATCTCGACAGCGCAAGATCTGGAAGACGATGGGCAGACCACGTTCGAACGCGTGATCTTGGTCGGTGGCACTTCCTCGCTGGCCACGGTCACGCTCGATCGCGACGGCACGACGCTCACCGCCGAGCTGAACGGCCGCTTCCAATTCAACAACGTGCAGTTGTTTCCCGGCGTGAATTCCATCGGCATCACGGCGGTCGATACGGCGGGCAACGTCAGCACCTTTAGCCGGGTGCTGGTCTACACACCCAGCGGCCAGACCAACACGGCCCCTTCGTTCACCAAGGGG
>CAYSXM010000039.1:0-13213 GCA_964434905.1 uncultured Pirellulales bacterium
CGAGATCACGGCGTTGTTGCGAAAGATTCGCCCGAAGTCGTCCTCGTCCGGAAAAACATCTTCTTGCAAAGGCAAAAACGCACCGGCCGAATCGACCAAATAAATGAGCGGCAGGCGGTTGACCATCGCGATCCGCTGGGCGCGCAGCACCTTTTTGACCGTGGATGGGAAGAAAGCGCCTGCTTTCACCGTGGCATCGTTGGCCACGATCATGTGCTGCCGGCCGGCTACCGGGCCGACACCGACCACTACCCCCGCCCCAGGGGCACCACCCCATTCGCTGTACATCCCCCAACCGGCCCAGGCTCCTAGCTCGAAAAACGCTTGGCCGGGGTCCACAAGCAGCTCGATTCGTTCGCGCGCCGTAAGGCGTCCCTTTTCGTGCTGCCGGGCCTGGGCCTTGACCCCACCGCCTAGGGCTATTTGTCGTTCTTCAACCTCTACGGCCTGCCAGAGGCTCAACAGCGACTCCGTGGCAGCAGCAACGTCGGTCATGTGCTTCTTTCTGGGCCAAGTGCGTTCCACATAGAGGCGAACTGCCCATCATAGCCCACCCCCCGACCCGGCAAAGCGCTTGTCCAGATCGCAGCCAGAAGTGCTTGCTCACCCAAGGTGGCATTTCGCTACATGCTGCCACGCGGATGTTGCAAAATTGCCCATTTTGCCCTGATTGACGGGTAGTTCGGTAGCCGAATGTTTTTCGCAAACACAAACTATGTAAATAGTTACGAACTAACTCATGTCGCCGATCTGGGTTTGGCGCATTAGCTGCCTTAGTGGTCCACAGCGTGTCTGACGCCGTCAGCATTCCCTCCGACGGCGATCCTCGTCAAAGGACCAAAACTTGCGAAAAACGAAGCGGAATACCGCCAGTCTGGGTAGCCAGCCAACTGGATCAAACGCCAAGCCGAAACCGGCAGCCGCCAAGCTACCCGCCGGTCTGAATCGATTGGTCGACGACACGCCTCTGGTCGAGGACGACGACGCACATGGCTTCGAGGAGGCTGCCGGCGAGCTCGCCGAGGGACACGAGCCATTGGTCGAGGAGGTCGATGTCGAGGAGGCCGAAGACGCGCACGGCGACGCACTGATTGGCGACAGCCGCATCGACGATCCGGTTCGCATCTACCTGATGCAAATGGGCGAAATTCCCTTGCTCACGCGCGAGCAGGAATTGACCTCGGCCCGGGCGATCGAACGCTGGCGCACCTGTTATCGAAACACGTTGTTGGCCAGCGACTATGTCCTGCAAGGCGCGGTGACCTTACTGCGCAAGGTGGGCGCTGGCGAGTTGCGGCTCGACCGCACCGTCGACGTGTCAGTGACCGACGCGCAGGAAAAGCGCCAGGTCATGGCTTTACTCGACCCCAATCTGCGCACAGTCGAGCACCTGTTAAGGAAGAACCATTCCGAGTTCCGCCGTGCGTTGTCGAAAACACGACCGCTGGCACAGCGTCGCGCTGCCTGGAAACGCCTGGCGTCGGGTCGCCGCAAGGCCGTGAAATTGGTCGAGGAGCTCATGCTGCGGACACAGCGATTGCAACCGCTCGTCGAAAATCTGCAACAAATCTCGCGCCGCATGGATCAGTTGCTCGCGGAATTGGCTTCCTTGGGGCGGTCCGAGGTCGATCTCGAATTAGCCACGTCGCTGCGCATCGAATTGCGACACCTGATGAAAATCACGCTGGAAAGCCCCAGCTCGCTACGCCGTCGCATCGAGCGTATCACTCACTACCAGGCGGCCTACGACCAGGCCAAACGTGTCCTTTCCGCCGGCAACCTGCGGCTGGTTGTCTCGATCGCCAAACGCTATCGAAACCGAGGATTAAGCTTTCTGGACCTGATTCAAGAAGGCAATACCGGGCTGATGCGCGCGGTCGACAAGTTCGAGCACGCCCGGGGATACAAATTCTCGACCTATGCCACGTGGTGGATTCGACAAGCAATAACCCGGGCCATTGCCGACCAGAGCCGCACCATTCGGCTGCCAGTGCACATGATCGAGACCATGAGCCGGGTTCGAAACGTCTCTCGCGACCTGGTACAGCAAAACGGGCGTGAGCCCAGTGTCGAGGAAACCGCCAGCGCCGCGGGGTTGTCCATCGAGGAAACGCGTTGCGTGCTCAAGATGACCCGGCAGCCGCTCTCGCTCGATCAGCCGGTTGGCGAGCACGACGACAGTTTCTTCGGCGAATTCGTCGAGGAAAACCGTGACGACGACCCGTTGCGTGAGGTCAATCGCGAACACCTCAGACAGCGCATCGGCCAGGTGCTCGAAGGCTTGAACTACCGCGAACGTGAAATCCTCAAGCTGCGATACGGCCTCGCCGATGGTTACGCCTACACCCTTGAAGAGGTTGGCAAGATCTTCCAGGTGACCCGCGAACGGGTGCGCCAAATCGAAGCCAAGGCCGTGCGAAAACTGCAACACCCCGTGCGTTGCCGTGACCTGGCCGGGTTTGTCGATCATGCCGAGACGTTCGAGCAGGTCGACACCACGCCTACTTAGTTCGACTACTTGGCGCGACGACCCGTCATGCGACTCGTCTGATGTGCCATCGGGGAAACGGATTTCCCACGTGCGAAAGCACGCCTGCGAGGTTACACGAACTCAGAATTGTCGGAAGCTGCTACGCAGGCATTTTTCACCCCGGATTATTCATGAACTTCGTCGCGAGGAGTCGAAGGTGTTGTGGCTGCAAGGAAAACCGTGATCGGCCCGCGCAGCGTATTGGTGAATACGTGAGTCAGGGCCGATTGCGGTTTGACACAGCAGACGCAACGCATTCGATTCCGCAGCAGAAGGCTCATGAATAATTCGGGTTCAATGGTCTGCTAGGCCTCGGCGAAGACCAGGCACAGCACTTCCAACGCGCGAATTGCCCGTTCGGGTTGCTGGATCTCTTCACCAGCCACGCAATCTCGCCACACCGCTAGTGCGTGCCGCATGTACTGCATGCGCGATTCTTCCACCAACTCGGGGCCCAGGTCTGCTTGCACCTGCGGCCACAGGCTTCTTAGGCGATCGAGGGCTGCAGACTTGCCGGCGATGGCCTCGAACACTGTGTCATCGAGCAGCGCCAACTGCGCCGCGGCTGCGGGGCGCTCGGCGGTCAGTACGTCGGAGGGGTCGGTACTCAGTTCGGCCAACACCTGGCAGGCGCGCAGCGCGGTTCGGTTCGCGCTCTCCGAGGTCAACCCGGCCGCCCCGGGGACCGAGCCCGATCGGCGCGTCGAACACGCGCGCTTGGGCCGTCCGGCGGACAGGGTTTCACCGCGGCCCGGTACTGGCTCGGCACACGAGCCAGGCTCACTGTGCGCGGCTGCGACGCCGAATTCACCGCGGACCAATTGCTGTCCCCAGGCGTCGAGCTGCTCCCAACCCACCGTTGCTGGTGCCTGCGTGCAGGCCAGCCGCAGCCGGTCCCAATTGCGTTCGGCGCAGGTTTGATAGACCCACTGGGCCCAGCCGCGGCGCATCGCAGCCGCCGGCGACGCAGCGCGGTCGACAATCAGCACCGCCAGATCGTGCCCACGCGACAAGCGGCGCGCCTCGGACACGTCGGTCGCCATGCAAGTGACCCGGAACGGCCGCCGAGGCGAGTACTTGAGCCCGGTGGTAAACGACAAATTGCCACGACAGGCCACGGGCAAGCAGTTAATAAACGCGCCCATCAGTGTGCGCGGGTCGATGTCCGACATGATGCCCAGCGAGCCGGTCTCGAGCACCGTCTGTACGGTGGCCGCGAGCCATGCCGCTCCCCATAGCGCGGTCACCTGGGCGACAACATCCGCATCGAACGGCGCGGCGCGCCCTAGCAGGCGCAAGGGGGGCAGGTCCGTCACCCCGATGGGGGCTGGCTCCAGCGCGCCGCTGGCGCAGGCTGCCGCGAAGACCGCCAACGGCTGGCAGCCAAATCGCTCGAAGTGCAACGGTTCGACCAACAGGTAGTGGGTTACCACCTGCTGACCACCGCGCTGGCTGAATTCGCCGCCGGCCAAGTTCGTGCGTGCCACACAATATCGTCCTGATTGCAGTCGCCAGAAGCTGATCGCCGAGGCAGCAGGACCGTCGAGTTGCAGGGCGTCGTGGGACGGACCCCAGACAGTCAACTGCCGCGCCTCGTCGTCGCCTACGCCAGGGCTGCGCGCCACCAGTTGGTAGCCCGACATGCGGGTCGTGGATAGCGAGGTGAAAATGGCTTGTTCAACCAGCACGTGCGACCCCCTGTTTCGTCGGTATCAACGGGGTCTGGTTCTCCGTTGCAACCGTATGCCCGCCAGGCAAGTTTAGGTTACTGCGGGCGATCGCGACGTGGCCACGAGCAGAGAAAGTCCCCGGTTTTCCCTGGGCGCGCGCTTGCTATGCGCGTAGGGCAAACCCTGCGGCCTGGGTAGGACGAGCGGCGGTCTACCCCTTGAATTGCTGGATTAGCCAGTCGAACGGCTCAACCACGCCGCGCGGCTCGATCCGCAGTGGCACGCGCACTCGTCCCAGGCCGGGCGATTGAACATAGGCACAGCCGCCGGCCACGCCGGCGGCGAAGAAACGAGCGGCGCGAAAGCGCTCGCGACAAACCTGCCACAGGCCGGGCGTGCGTTGGCGCGCAAAGGCAGCCGGATCCTCGGCGCAGGCGTCGCACTGATCGGACTTGGTGAAGACCAGACCCAGCGGACGCGTGCTCCAGCCACGCTTGGGTTCGGCTTCGAGTTCTGCCAGATAGCCCAGCAACTTCATCACCTGGTAATCCTGGTCGTGCATGTTGTCCAGCAATTGCCCCGTGTCGATCAACACCAAGGCGCCCGCGCACTTGCCCAGCAGCGCGCGGATTACTGGATAGGAACGAGGATGCTCGACCTCTTCCAGCAGGGCTTCTCCGGCCATGTCGGGCACGATGAGATCCCAAGGGCGGCGCTGCTGCGCGCGGCGAATCTGGCAATGAACCCAGTTCCAGCGGTCGGGCTCGTTGGGGGTCTTGGCGGGAAACTGGCAACGCGAAAGCGCACTCATCGTGGTTTGTTGCAGGTTGATCGAGAATGCACCCCGGGCCAACATTTGCGTCCGCTCTGGCTGACGCGAAAGCATGTCCAGCAACATGCCCAAATACACGGTCTTACCCGCGCCGCTGGCGCCCAACACGGCGGCCAGCCGAGGTGGCGTTTGCGGCTGCTGCTGCGCCTGGTGCGCCAGTGCCATGGGCGCTTGGCAATACTGACAAAGTTCCGCATCGAAGGTGTTGCCGCCGCCGCAAATAAAGCAGGGAGTCGGCACCGCGTAGCGCGCCAATCGGTAAGAGTCGAGCGGCAAGGTGGCATCGTGCATGCAGGCATCTCCCCAGAAAAATCAGGCGGCCTCGGTGGTGGTTGGGATACCAGCTCAGCGGTCGCCGGGTGTGGCACGCGACGCCGCTGCATCGCTTGGCACGGACGGAAGTCCGACAGATCCAGCGTGCTCCACAGCGCCAGGCTTATCGCGGGTACCGGGAGCAACGTCTACCGGTTCCGTGCTCGCGTCCGCAATCGATTCGTCGAGCACATCACAAATTGCCAGCGCACAGCGAAATCCGAGATTAGGCTTCCGTCCGAGAGGGTCTTCTCCGCTGGGAAACTGGCAGCATGCTTGCGACTCGAAATACGTATCGAACGCGCCACCCCGAATGCTCTTCATCGCCACCGGTAGAAGCATCTCGCGCCGCGCACCGTGCCACGCGCCAAAATTGCCCGAAGTCCATTCCCAAACGTTGCCGATCAGGTCGAACACTCCCCCCACGCTGGCTCCGTCGGGGTGTGCATGCACTTGGGCCGTGGTTGCCGCTCCGGAGCCCCACACGTGACAACGACGCCGATCCATGGTGTCGCCCCAGGGAAATCGCCGCTGGGTTCGCCCGCTGCATGTCACCACCGGCCAACTGCCCGCCTTTTCCCATTCCGGGTCGCTGGGTAGCCGTTTGCCTATCCAGCGGGCGTAGGCCGCGGCTTCGTACCAACTGACCCCCACGACGGGATGATCGTCGAAGCCCCCCGGGAAGCGCCCTTGGCGCCAGCCGCGCGGCCCGGGCAGCCCCGTTTGGTCTACGAAATCCAGAACGCCGGCCAACACTTCGGGTTCCCACAGGCCGAGCTGCTCGTATCCCCGGGCATCGACAAATGCCTGATACTGCCGATTGGTGACGGGATAGCGATCGAGGTAGTAACCGTCGACCCAGACCGCTACATCCGCGGACGATTCCCGATCGTCGTCGAGCAGGTCGACCTCGGCGTGCGGCGCCCACCCCATCACCACGTCGCCGGCAGGCACCAGCGCCATTTCAGCATCCAACGCTCCTCGCGCTCGCGCGACTTGCTCTTGGCTCAGTTGGCAGGCCAGTTCGCTGCGCAGCAACAAGGCGTGCCGCCCGTCGGCTAGCAGTTGCTCGACCAGTTCGGCCGCCTCGTCGAAATCGCGCCCGATAACTCGGCGTTGGCGCGTGGGCGCCGCAAATTCTGAAGTGGCGTACATCCGGCGAGTCGGCCCCCAGCCACCTAGTCGCAGGCCGCCATAGCTGAGTGTCGCGGCGCCCACGCCCACGGCCAGAAACTGCTGCTCGAGAGCGCCCAACCCCAGGGCACCTGCGCCGCAGGCCACGGTGCTCCAAAAGACCCAATTTCGCGGGTGGGCTGCCATGCGATTCGCTCCTCTGTCCTCGATTAGGGCGCCGTGCGCGCGGGATCTCTGGCCACTTCACCGCGATCAGACTTGCGTCGTCGCAGGCGGTCTTTCTGCAACCGCTCGAATTGGGCCACCACGGTTTCCAACACCGGCCTGGTTGCCGGCGCGGCCGGTTCAGGCCGGTTACTACCTGCAACGCGGGAGGGCTTCGGTTTGTCGGTACTTATCGTTTGGGGTCCTGCCGCTTGGTGTGCGGTCAGTGCGCCAGATTCCAGGCTGCGCCGCAGCTTCTTGAGCTCACTGGCCCAGTCGGCACGCTCCTCGGCCATGCGATGGCGATCGCGCGCGGCGGTGTCCGAAAGCTCGGTTAATCGCTTGCGTAACGATTCCAGCTCTTCTTCCAGTAGCCCTCGCTCTTGCTCGAGTTGCTCCACCAATTGCCATACCTGGCCGTCGTCGGCCGCGGTGTTCTGGGCTGCTGGGTCGACGACGGACGAGTGCTGGAGATCGAACTGAGCAATGCGCGCCAGCGCCTGTTGGAGTTCTACGCGAACCTCCTCGTGTTCCATCTGGGTCGCCTGGAGCTGCGATTCTGTCGCGCGGTGCGCGGCCTGTTCGCCGGCCAAATCCTGGCCGCGCGCAGCCAGGGCCGATTCGCATTCCTGCAGCAGAGCGTCGTGACTGGCCAGACGTTGGGCCAAATTCGACTGGGCATCGAGCGACTGAGCCTGCCAGGTTGCGCACTGCTGTTCGAGCGCGGCGCGCTGATGTTCGAGCGCGGCGCACCGTTGTTCCATCGTCGCAAGCTGTTCCTGCCACCGCTGGTTAGCCAGGGTGGCTTGTCGCGAAGTCTCGGTGCGAGCGAGTTGGGCCTCGGCCTGTAAAGTTCGACAGGTGTCGTTCGCGGCGGACAATTGTTCCCGGACGTCCTGTAATTCCGCGTCGCGCGCCCGCAATGCTTGTTCGGCGCATGACAGATCTGCCTGCGCTGCCCGCTGCGCCGACTCCAGATTGGCAGCACGCAGTTCCGCGGCGTTCAGTGTGGCCCCTAGTTGCGAGGCGTCGTTCACGACCCGCCGTAGCGACTCGGCTTCGCGCTGGATGCTGTTCAATTCCTCTCGCAACTGTTGACGTTCGACTTGCCAGGCATCGCGCTCCGTTTCCCAGCTAACTCGCCGCCGCGTGTCTTCCTCGCGTTGGCTCGCTAGTTCCTGCTCGAAGTGCACCAGTTCCGCTGCACGGGTCTCGATCACGCTGCGCGCGTCGGCTGCCGATTGTTGGGCCTGGGCCAGATGCGCCTGGTCGCGTTCCAGGCTGTTGGCGCCCTGGGCCAGCGCGGCTAGTTCGCGCTCCAGACGCTCGTCGGCCTGCGCGGCCTGCTGGTTCAATTGCGCGCGGTCGGCGTCGATCGTGGCCTGGGTGGCAGCCAGCCGGCGATCGGTTTCGCACAAGCTGGCGCGCGTCTCCTCGAGTTCGAGCTGGGCCTGCTCGATGACTTGTTCGCGCTCGGCCTGGTAGCGGGCTTGTTCGGCAAGTTGTTGTTCGCGCTCGGTCAGTCGGCGTTGCTGGTCGGCTAGCCTCTGGCACTTCGTCTCCAAGGCCTCGGTTTCGGACAGCACTGCGTCGCCCGCCGCTTGCAGCCAGCCCCGCAGCCGCGCCACCGGGGCCAGGCTAGGAACTTCGAAGTCGAATTCGATTACGGTTTCCATCAGCGCGCAGCCGGGACCAGTAATGTGATCGAACAGAGAGACACGCGCCGCCCTACTGTCGGGATCGACTTTCCAGAGCTGTACGGCGACTAGCCAGGCATCGACCCCGGCGGCGGAGCGCCCCCGCCACGCAGCCGTCGCCGAGGTGACGGCCAACCCCGGACGAGACTCGGCGGGGCACGCTACTCGCCATCTCGAATTTAGGTCACGATTCGTGGCCAGGCAAAAACCAGGCCACCCCGCCAACTGCTTGTCGGTCTTGCCTTGTGTGCCGGTTGCGACAATTGCAACGTCGGAGTCTGGAACCTCTTCCGATCAACCCGCGCTGCACTCAACCAACATCCATTTGCCGAGAGCAAGTTCCCGACCACGTCGCAATTCTCTTTGCAGTTCCCGAGCGATGGTGCTGCGACACCTGGAACATTTGTAACGAATCTGCCATGTTATACGCTGTTTCCAAGGGGGTGGCGCGCGGTGCACGCCTCCGAGTCAGGCTCACAGTACTACCCGGGCTGCCCGCGCCCTTCTTCGCACTTCGAGGACCAGGACCATGTCGCGAACACGGACCACGAACTTCGCACGCGCACTATTGCTCATGGCGATTGCCGCGGCCCAGGGTGCCAGTTCCGCGCAGGCCCGATTGCGTTTGCGAGTCGCGCCGGAACCTGTGCCAGCGGCCGAAGTGCTGTTGCCGCCGCCGGCACACTTAACGGGCGCTACCTGTTGTCCGACAGTTCAGGCCTGCTATCGCGATCTGACTCGTTGCCGCGGCTGCTGCGACCCCTGCGCGGCCGGGGTGCCACTGGCGCTCAAGGTCTGCCACCCGTGTACTGGCTGCCCGGTGCTGGTTCCGGTGTGCGTGCCTGCCTGTTGTACCGGCTGCCCCCAGGTGTTCAGTCGCGGCGCTCTTGTGGGCCAAGGGTTGGTACGTTTCACCTGGTGTTGTGGCTTTTCGGCCACCGTCCGATTCGATCGGTGCGGCGACGTATTGGTTACCTATCGCAACTAACGAACCTTCGACGCGGTTTCGTGTATTCCACGATTTTTCGGGCCAAGTGGTCGTTGGCTCCGCAGTGTGGCAGATAATGAAATCGCGGCGCCGCCCGCTATCGCCCTCTCCGTCGCGTCGCGCGTCGCGCCTTGCCAGGCGTCGCACCGACGTGGCGTTGCCCGCGGAAAGCCCGGCTGCGGAGTACGCGACCGTCGGCTGGGCGCTGACCACGCTGTCGACGCTGCTTTGCGAGGTGGGCGTGGTTGCCGTGGCGCTGTGGTTGGGCTACCAGGGGCGGCAGTTGCGCGCCGAGGCGCTGTTGGGTATCTTGCTGTTGGCCGCGCTGGTGATGGGTCTCGCAGGCCAGGTTCTGCTGTGTGGAATGTGCGCCCTGCGGCACACACGCCCCACGCTCGGCATTTTGGTGTCGTCTGGCGTTGTCTGCGCGGCGCCGCTAGCGCTGACGGTGTGGCGCTGGTTTAGCTAGTCAATCTTTCATGTTGGCGAGGCTCGCCGCGTATGACTCGCGATTATCGACGGCACGAACATCGCGAATTCCTGGCCGCGGCCAATGCCGCGCTGGCCGACGCCAACCTGCAAGGTGCCTTGGGCCGGTTAGGAGAGACCCTGGGACAGCGCAACCGCGACGCCTACGCCGCGCTAGACGAATCGAGTTTGTTGCGCGACCAGGCCAAGGCCATCAAGGATGCCACGCTGGCCAATCTGGGGCACCATCTGGCCACCTTGGCCGACAGCGTCGAGCGGCTGGGCGGCCAGGTTCACTTCGCGGCCGATAGCGCCGCGGCGTGCCAGCTAGTCGGCCGCATCGCGCTGGCCGCTGGCGCGCGGACGGTGGTCAAGTCGAAGTCGATGACCACCGAGGAAATCCACCTGAACCCGGCGCTCGAAGCACTCGGGCTCCGGGTGGTCGAAACCGATTTTGGCGAGTATATCTTGCAGGTCGCCGGCCACCGCCCCTCGCACCTGGTGGCCCCCGCCGCGCATCTCCGCGTCGGCGATGTCGCCCAGATTCTCAGTGGCGACGCCGGGCACGAATTGCCGGCCGACGCGGGCCAATTGGCCGACTACGCACGACATCGGCTGCGCGCCCGTTTTGCCGCGGCCGACGTGGGCGTTACGGGGGTCAATTTCGCGGTGGCTGAAACCGGCACCATTGTGCTGGTGTCGAACGAGGGGAACGCGCGGCTGACCACCTCGCTACCGCGCGTCCATATCGCGGTCATGGGTATTGAAAAAGTCATTCCGCGACTTGCCGACTTGCCGGTGTTTCTCAAGGTGTTGGCCCGCGCCGCGACCGGCCAGAAAATGTCGATCTATACGTCACTCATCACCGGGGCACGCCGCGCGGACGAACGCGACGGCCCGGCCGAGTTTCACCTGGTGCTGTTGGACAACGGGCGCACGCGCATCTTGGGCGGGCCGCTGCGCGAGAGCCTGTTCTGCATTCGCTGCGGCGCATGCCTGAACGCCTGCCCGGTGTATCGCAGCATCGGGGGGCATGCCTATGGCGGGGTGTACGCCGGACCGATTGGTGCGGTGTTGACACCGCTGTACGACGGGTTGGCCGCGCATCCGCACTTGCCCCATGCGTCGAGTTTGTGTGGTGCCTGCCAATCGGCTTGCCCTGTGAAGATCGCCATTCCGGAAATGCTGATCCAACTGCGCGAGCAATTGCACGACACCCCAGCCGCTGGCGGGCGCTGGGAAGCCGGGGCCTACCGCTTGTGGGCCTGGGCCATGCGTCGCCCCCGCGCCTATCGCTGGGCCACCTGGTGGGCCAGCCGTTTACTGGGGTGGTTGGGCCGGCGACGTGGTTGGTTTCGTCACTTACCAGGTCCGTTGGCTGGCTGGACCGACGCGCGCGATTTTCCCGCGCCGGCCAGGCTGCGCTTTCGCGACACATGGCTACCCGAGGAGCGGCCATGAACCGCACACAGTTTTTGGCACAGGTCGAACGCGCGGTGGAATCGGGCAACCGCTTTCGGCACCCCCTCCCAGCGCCGGGCGGTGTCCGCCGCTGTGGCTACGTGGGCGGCGGAACCGACTTGCCAGCACGCCTGGTGGCAGAAGTGCGCGCCGTGGGGGGTGAAGGTTTCCTGGTCGCCGATTGGATTCAGGCAGGCCGGCAACTAGAAGCTCTCTTGGCCGCGCAAGCACCGTGCAAATGCTTGGCCTGGGAGCACCCCCTGCTCGATCGCTTGGGCCTGGCCGAGATGGCACGCCGCTTGGGGTGCGAACTGTTCGATCGCGAAATTCTGGCGGCGCTGCCGCCCGAAGTGGCTCGGGCGCGGGAACTCGATGCCAAGCTGGGCGTGACCAGCGTGGCCTGGGCCGTGGCGGAAACCGGCACCTTGGCACTGGCCAGCGGTGCCGTCACGCCGCGCGTAACCAGCTTGCTGCCGCCGGTGCACGTAGCGGTGGTGGGGGCCGATCAGATCTTGCCCGACCTGTTCGACCTGTTCGATCGGCTGGGCTCGCCTGAATCTGGCGAACTGCCCTCGACCATCAATCTGATCACCGGGCCCAGTAAGACCGGCGATATCGAGCTGCAATTGACTACCGGCGTGCACGGACCCGGTCGCTGGCAAGTGATCGTTTGTCGCGAGGTCTGCTAGCAGCGCGTTGAAGAATTCAACGAACTGCTAGCGATCAGCGCGACGGACAGCATTCCGGTCGTAGTGCGGCGCAGGGATGGGTGGGCTGGAATCGCCTGGGTGCGCCGAAGCGGGTGCGCCCTGCACGGCGCACTCGATCGCGACACCAGGCACTCGCTCGATCCGCACCACGCGGCCGCCGGCCGCTAGTTGGTACCGAATTCCGCGCCAGGTAATGGTGTGTCCCACCGCCGAAGCCAAGAGCGCGAACCAGTGAACCAGGCTCACCACTGGCCCACACCACAGATCGACTCGTCGAGCGCTGGCCCAGGCCGGTCCGTCTCCCGCGGCGCGTTCTGCCAACGGAAGCCGGCACCAGGCCCGCAGCACGCCCAGGCCATACAGGGTCGCGGCGGCCAGGGCCGGCAGTGCCCCATCGGACCGGCCTGTCGAGATCGCCCACGTCGCACGGGCTAGCGATCCCCAGAAAGCCATGGTGGACAAGCTGAGCACTACCAGCGCGGCGGTCCACCAGCCCGGTACGTATTTTCGACCGATCAGATATTGCCGTCGCGCGAACTCGGCTAGCTGGCGCCAACCGACATCCAACGGCGAACCAATCAGGCAAGCCGGCTCGAACTCCACACGCCAACCGGCGGCGCGCAGCGCGCGGCTGGCCACCAGATCATCGCTGAGGGTTTGCGACCACGCCTGGCGCAACCTCGCCTTGTCGAACACCTGTTTGCGCACTGCCCACGAACCACCCCACACCAGGTGGTGTCCACCTGGGCCAAACAATCCGGCCACGCCCCCGTTCGCGCTGGCTAGAAGAAAATTGGGCCAGGTAGCGCGCTGCGGGACAAACCAGCGATAGCCGGTGACCGCACCGGCCTGGCCAGCCAGTAATCGGCCCACCAGCCGAGACAACCAATCGGCCGGCACCCGTGCGTCGGAGTCGACGAACGCCAGCACCTGGCAGTCGTCGGGCAGGTGCGCGGTAGCGGCTAGCAGATTGTGAACTTTCTGGCCGCCATCTCCGGCCGCGCCCGCCACGATTTTGCGTGCCGTCACCTGTGGGTATTCCGCTACCAGGCGATCGATTACCGCGACGGCCGGATCGTGTTCGGCCTCGACCACCAGCCGTAGTTCCACGTGAGGATAATCCTGAACGAACAATCGGCGCAGGTTTTCTTCGAGCCCCACGTCGAGCCCCTTGCAGGGGGCGATCAAGATTGTCGGAGCCGCCTGG
>CAYSXM010000040.1:0-13164 GCA_964434905.1 uncultured Pirellulales bacterium
CGCGCGGCCCGCGTGCGGTTGTTCGACCGCGACCGCGACAGTCTGGTCGACGTGGAAGAAGCAGATGCCTGGGTCGACGGTCTGCCAGACTGGGGACCTGCAGTACGCGTGGTGACCGAGGGTGAGGCCGGCACGGCGCGCGGGGCGCTGGCGCTGCTCGACCTCGACGGCGACGGCCGGGTTAACACGGCCGAAGCGACCCGCGCCGCCCAACAGGCCGCGGCCCGAGATGCCGACGGCGACGACTGGTTAAGCGAGACCGAATGGGCCCTGCCAGCGACCCTCGTGGTCCCACCTGCTGCCAATGCGCCGGGGGTCGTGTTTCATTTGTCGGGCGAGATCAACTGGTCGGCCGTGGCCGTGGCTTGCGACGAACAATACGGGCGCCAAGGGGCGATTACGGCCGCACAGTGGCCCCATGCCCGGGCACTGCTTGCGGCGCTCGACACCGACGGCGATGGCCGGCTGGCGCATCGCGAGGTGCCCGGCCTGGCGCGCGTCGCGGCCGATGTCGTCTTGGTCGTGCGGTTTGGAGCCGACGCGAAAACTGCACCCACCATCGAGGCGACGGTGCGTTCGTCTGGCACGATTACCGTGGAACACGGCGCGGGGCCTGATGCCACGATCGAGTTGTTGCGCGGTGCCTGGCGCTTGCGGCTGACGGTTCAAGATCGTGCGAAGGCTGTGGGCGAACCGGCACTGCGTGCGAGGTTTGCCGAGCTCGATCGCGACGGTAATGGCTATCTGGTGGCCGACGAGCTCGATGCGAGCCTGACCCAATTGCTGAGCAACGGGGGCGACACGAATTCCAATCAGCAGCTCGACCTGGAGGAACTGCTGGCCGCGCGGCGCTGGCAACTGGCGCTGGCCTCGGGCGTGCTCCGCATTGCAGTGCGACCGGCGATAGATCCCTGGCTGGCGCTGGTCGACCCCAACGGCGACGGCCGCGTGAGTTTGCGCGAGCGCCATGGTTGGGCACGCTCGCTGTCGGCAGCCGCCAACTTGGGCGCGAGCGCCGATTCGAGCGGCGCCGAGGCGAACCAGCCGGTCGATCCCGGCACGTTGCCACGCCGCTGGTCGATGGTGGCCACGCGCGGCATGCCAACCGCGGTGGCCATGTCGCGGACGGCCGAAAATGCCTCGAGTTCTGCCGGCGATGCGCCTTGGACGGCGCCCCCAGGTGCGATCGCCCCCTGGTTCACGGCCATGGATGCCAACGCCGACGCCGATCTGAGCCCGCGCGAATTCTTGGGTAGCCCGTCGCGGTTCGACGAGCTCGACCTCGACCACGACGGACTGGTCGACGCGGCTGAAGCAGGTGCGCTACGTCGGTGATTGCGTGCACATGGCCGGGTGCACATTGCCAGGGCGCCGTCGCGCATTCGCGGCGCCCGGTGCTGGTCTGTTAACATGGCACTCATGCACTACCAAGATTCCAACAGCGTGCGCAGCACCAAGAGCCCGGCGGGCTACCTCGCGTGGCTGTTGGCGTCGGGGTTGGGCGCCGGATTGAGCCCCGTGGTACCCGGAACCGTGGGGTCGTTGTGGGGCGTGCCCGTGGCCTGGTGTGTATTGCAGTTACCAGGTTGGCAGTGGCCAGGTTTGGCCATGGCACTGC
The DNA here is from genome assembly GCA_964434905.1 of uncultured Pirellulales bacterium. Taxonomy (GTDB): domain Bacteria; phylum Planctomycetota; class Planctomycetia; order Pirellulales; family CAYNRE01; genus CAYSXM01. Next base: position 1,619 of record CAYSXM010000040.1, read on the forward strand.
TCGTCGGGGTGGGGGTACCGATTTGCACTTGCGCGGCGCGCGACGCAGGCGGCGCGAAAGACCCTGGCTGGATTGTGTGGGACGAGATCGCCAGCTTCCCTCTGGTTTTCTGGGGGCTTCCCTGGACGGTATCGACCGTAGCGGCCGGGTTTGTGTTGCACCGGGTGTGCGACATTCTGAAACCCCCGCCCGCGAGGCAACTCGAACGGCTGCCCACCGGTTGGGGCATCATGGCCGACGATGTGGCTGCCGCGATTTATGCCCGGCTGCTGCTGGGGCTTTTGGTATACCTGGGCTGGGTGTAGTGCGGTGGCGCGCCCATCGCACGCCGCGCTGGCCTGTTCACGCCACGAGCAAGGCAACCGGTGTTGCTCGGCCCTTAGTCGCCACCTTCCAGAATCCAGCGCACCACTGTGACCAAACCATCTTCATCGTGGGTGGGGGCAATGCGGTGTGCGGCGCGCTGCACCGCGGCAGGCGCATTGCCCATGGCCACGCCCAGACCAGCGCCGGCGATCATCGGCAAATCGTTGACGTCGTCGCCGACTGCGCAGATTTCGTCGGCGGCAATGCCCCACGCTCGAGCCAATTGCAATATGGCCGACCACTTGGTGACACCCGCCGGCGCGATCTCGCACATGGTGCCTGCATAGAACGGGCTGCGCAACACGGCGGTTTCCAATTGGCCCACGAATTGCTCGGTCAGCGTGTGCGCTAGCGCGAGCATGGCATTGCGGCTGCCCAGGGCAAACGCGGCAAAAATATCAGAAGGCAGCGTAGCGTGCCAAGCGGGCCAGAGCCGGCCGCAACCGGGGTTGAGTCGCAAGTACTCGTCCAAATAGGGCTCGAGGGCGCGTTCGTGTCGGCAATAAAAGTCGTGCCCCGCCGCAAAGGTGTCGCCATAGAGCAAGGTCTCGAAACCGGCCAGTTCAACTGCGTCGACGACGGCGCGCAGCAAGCCCGGCGCGAATTGCGCTGCGAACAACGTGGCGTGGTCGGCGGGGCGTTTCACCAGCGCGCCGCTGTGAACCACCAGCGGCGTGTCGCTGCCAAACGGTTCGACCAGAGGAAGCGCCCGGCTGTAGCGCCGGCCGGTGGCCAGCACCAGCTTCACGCCGGCGGCGCTCGCCCTGGCCAGTGCCCTGCGCGTGGGCTCGGTTAGTTCGTCGCGGCTATTGACCAGCGTGCCGTCGACATCGAGTGCCAGGAGACGAATGGGTGCGGCAGCCTGGTGTCGGTCGGCGGGTAGTGTGTCGCGCACGTCTTACACCGCGTCGGCCATGGCGGCCAGTTGCAGGGTGGCCCGGCCGTGTTCCTTTTCCAGATAGGCGCGTCCCTTTTTCACGTTGAGGTGGTCCCAAGGAAGCCGGGCGCCGATTTCATAGGGGGTATGGATGAGTTGTTCGGTGTCGATCCCTGCCTCGCTCAGCGATTGCCACCACAAGCCGGGGCGGAGATGCTCGGACCAGCTATCGAGCCGGGCACCATGATTCCAGGCCAACTGAATCGCCTGGGCCAGGCGGCGATCGCCACGGCTGAAGGCTCCTTCGAGCAGGCTGGTTTCGATCGGGTGGCACTTGATGGACACCGCACGCATTAACGGTCGATCCTTGAGGTAGCGGTGTGCGTCGCGGAAATAGTCACGCGTTTGCATCCCATTCCACTGATACGGCGTGTGGGCCTTGGGAACGAAATTCGAGACGCTGGCGGTGACCTGCGCCGCGCGGCCTCGCGTTTCCTTGCCGATTTGGGAAATCGTTTCCGACATCTCGACGATGCCGTCCAGGTCGACCGCGCGCTCGCCGGGCAAGCCGGCCAGAAAATACAGCTTGACGCGCTGAAACCCGCGGGCGAAGGCCTCGCGGCAGCCTTCGTAAAGATCGTGATTGGTGATCTTTTTGCGAATTTGTTCGCGCATGTCGTCGCGGGCCACCTCGGGCGCCAAGGTCAGGCTCGAGCGGCGCTCTGTGGTCATCAGTGCCGCCACGGTGCGCAAGGCCTCGTTCACTCGCAAGCTGGGAAGTGAGATATTCACCCCCAACGGATTGAACGTTTCCTGCATGCGGCGCACCAACTGCTCGAAATATGGATAATCGCTAGTCGATAGCGACAACAGCGAAATCTCGTTAAAGCCTGTCTGCCGGTAACTTTCCAGGGCCCCAGCGACGATCGTTTCGACCTCTCGAATGCGCAGCGGGCGCTTGATGACCGTGCTCTGGCAGAACCGGCACTGCCACGGGCAGCCGCGCATGATCTCGATGGCGATTCGATCGTGAACACATTCGACCATCGGAACCAGAGGCCGTGTTGGCAGGGGGATGCCGTCCAGGTCGTCGATCACACTGGGCTCGATGGTCCGCGGAATGCCCGGCAGCGTCGGCTCGAGCGCGGCGATGCGCCCATCGGCGCCGTATACCGGCTGATAAAACCGCGGCACATACGCGAAAGGCAACTCGCGGGCCAACTGGGCCAGCGCCTCGGCCCGGGCCTGCCGACTGGCCGCCACACTGCGCGGCCGGGGTCCTTGGGCCGCGCGCAAGGCCAGCCAGCGATCGCACAATAGCGGCAGCGCGGGCTCGCCGTCGCCCGTGACAAACACGTCGATAAACGGCGCCAACGGCTCAGGGTTTTGCGCACAAGGGCCACCGGCCACCACCAGCGGATCGTCGAGCGTTCGCAGGTCGCTCTCTAGCGGCACGCCCCCCAGGTCGAGCATGGTCAGCAGGTTGGTGTAGCCCATTTCGTATTGCAGGGTGAACCCCAAGACGTCGAAGGCCGACAGCGGGGTGAACGTTTCCAGGCTGTACAGCGGCAAGCCCGCCGCGCGCAGCGCGCGTTCCATGTCGTGCCAGGGGGTGAAAGCCCGCTCGCAAGCCCAGTCGGGTCGATCGTTCATCAGCGAGTACAGAACCTGCAACCCATGGTGGCTCATGCCAATCGCATAGGTATCGGGGAAGGCCAGGCACAACCGGCCGGCCACCTGCCGGTGGTCCTTGCGAACCATGTGTAGTTCGCCACCCAGATACTGGGCGGGTGTCTGCACGGTGGGCAGCAGACGCGACACGATCTGCGAACGTAACGATTCATTCAGCATCGAGGCGATTCCTGGGGTGCAGACGGCGCGCCCTTGGACGTGGAGGTGCCGACGCGCCCTGGCGCGGCTGGCAAGGTGCAGTGTAGGCCTTCGGCTGTGTACCGTCGAGCGGAACAATGGGCTGCACAGTGTACCGCGCCACTCAGTGTACCTGGCCGCACAGTTCGCTGGACTGCACAGTACGCAGCGTGCGTGCCGGGGGGGGCGGCATGAGTATCCAAAACCGCTCGTGGCGCATCGGCCCGCGCGCGATACACTGTTCGCGGTGCTCGTGTCGTGCAACCCTGATGCCGGGCGAACAAGAACCTGGCAGGCACTTGACATCTGCCGAGACCGAGCCGCGCGTGCCGTCCCGGCTGGAAATCGCAGGAGTAGCAGTGCATGAACCGACTAGTGCTATCCCCGTGGCTGGCCGCGATCACTGCGGGGGCTCTTGGGGGGTGCCTGCTTGGAGTTGCCCCGGCGCGGGCCCAGAACCGCGCGCTGTTCGACCAGCTTCGCGAGCAGATGGTGCGCCAAGAGATCGCCGGGGCGGGCGTGAAAAACCAGCGCGTGCTCGAGGCGCTGCGGCGCACGCCGCGACACGAATTCGTACCCGCCGCCGAGCGTGAGTATGCCTATCTCGACATGGCCCTGCCCATTGGTCAATCGCAGACTATCTCACCACCCTTCGTCGTGGCCTATATGACCGAGGCGATCGATCCGCAGGCCACGGACCGGGTGCTGGAAATCGGCACCGGCAGCGGATATCAGGCCGCTGTGCTCAGCCCCTTGGTGCAAGATGTGTTCACCATCGAGATCGTCGAGGAATTGGGCCGGCGCGCAGCCAAGACTTTGAAACGCTTGAAATACGGAAACGTTCATCCCCGCATTGGCGATGGCTACGCCGGTTGGCCGGAAGAAGCCCCCTTCGACAAAATCATCGTCACCTGTTCACCCGAAAACGTGCCGCAGGCGCTGGTCGACCAGTTGCGTGAAGAAGGCGTGTTGATCGTGCCCTTGGGCGAGCGATATCGCCAGACGCTGTACCGGTTTCGCAAAACCAAGGGCATGCTCGAGCGCGAGGCGCTATTGCCGACCTTGTTTGTGCCGATGACCGGCGAGGCCGAGGATCGCCGCGACGTGCGCCCCGACCCACTTCATCCGCAATTGAACAACGGCGGATTCGAGGATTTGCTCGAAGGCGATCGCCCCGAGCCGCTGGTGGGTTGGCACTATCAAAGGCAACTCTCTGTCGAGCACGAAGCCCCGCCCATGGGAAAAAATTTCGTGCGCTTTCAAAACGAACAAGCGGGGCGAGGGGCACAGTGCCTGCAGGGGTTGGCGATCGACGGCCAGACCATTGCCGAGATCGAATTAACCTGCCGCGTGCGTGCCCAGCAGGTGCGACCGGGCCAGGCGCCCCAGCAGTTGCCGGTGGTCGCCATTACCTTCTATGACCAGAATCGGGGGACCGTGGGCGACCAAGGGCTAGGCCCTTGGCGAGGAAGCTTCGAATGGCGCGTCGAGTCACGAAAACTTCTCGTGCCCCCCGCGGCACGCGAGGCAATCGTGCGCTTGGGCTTGCTCGGTGCGGTCGGCGAAATCGCCTTCGACGAAGTGCAGTTGCAAGTTACACGCCGCCGGGAATAGCACCCCTTTGAGCAGATCGTCGAATTCTTCAGCGGGCTGCTAGGGCGGGTCATAGCCGCCGGGGCAAAGTGGGTGGCAACGCCCAATCCGTGCCAGCCCGCGAAGACCGCCTCGCACGGCGCCGTACTTCCTCACGGCCAGAATAAAATATTCGCTGCACGTTGGCTCGAATCGGCAGTGTCTGCCTAACCACGGGCTGATTGCGTACTGATAGCCACGCACCGCCCAGATCAACACGCCCGAGGGCAAGTCGGCCACGGTTCGCAGTGCTCGAAACATTTTGTTACCCCTGGCCCGGCGGATGAGGCCGACCCGGTGGCGTGCGTTTGGCCGCTGCCGCGGGCCGCGATCGCGGTCCGCTAGCCCGCTGTGCTCGTTCGGCGGCGCGGCGTGCCAACCGCACGAGCGAACGCCGCAGCGGAGCCAATTCGGGCCGTGCGGCTGGGCGGGGCACAATCACCAGATCGACAGCGGGCAACTCGTGCTGTTCCAATCGAAAGGCCTCGCGCAACAACCGTTTCCAGCGATTGCGCGCGACCGCGCCTCCGACGCGTCGCGACACGCTCAGCCCAAGTCGTGCATGTGGCAGGCCCTGGGGTGCTGCATAAACGACCACCTGGTCGTCGGCGGCCGACCAGCGCCCGGCGAACACGTTACGGAAATCGGCCCCACGTTTCAGGTGTTGGCGCGGTCGAAACGTAGCGCGTGGCATGGCCCGGTGTTTCTGGCTGGTGCCCGTTAGTTCGCGCCTTACCAGCGCAGATCGCGGCGCGGCTCTAGCGGATAGCGTTGCTCAATTTGCCGCAATTGTTCCAGGCTCTCGGCGTCGAGTGTCTTCGGAAGCACAATTTGCAGCTCGGCGAAGAGGTCTCCGGCCGGCTTGCCGACAGGCGAAATCCCCTGGCCGCGCACGCGCAATTTCGTTCCGCTCGAGGCACCCGCTGGAATGGTGATCGTGACGCTGCCGCGGGGCGTGGGAATTTCGATTTTGGCCCCCAGAGCGGCCTCGCCCAGGGAGATGGGCACCTTGACGTGCAGGTGGTGGTCCTTGCGATGGAAATGGGGATGCGGTTCCACGCGCACGGTAATGAGCAGATCTCCGGCGGCTGCGCCGCGGCGTCCTGGTTCGCCTTGCCCACGCAAGCGAATCGACTGACCGTCGTCGATCCCTGCGGGGATCTTCACGGCGATTTTTTCGAGCTTGGCGTTGCCGCGCTGCAGCGCCAATTGAGCTTCGCCGCCGTTGGCCGCGGTGACAAAGGGAATGGTCAGTTCGTACCGTGCATCGGCCCCCCGGCGCTTGGCCGCGCCGCGCGCGGCGGTCTGCCCCTCTTCGGCCTCGGCGCCACGGCGAAACTGTGCGAACAGGTCGGAAAACGCTCCGCCTTCGTCGCCGGCTTGGCCGCCAAAAATGTCTGAAAAATTGAAACCCTGCGCTCCCCCGCTGGTCGCTTGCCAGCCCGGCTGGCCCCTGGCGCCCGCCCCGCCCGGACCGGGCCTGGGGCCGCCTGGGCCCATCTGCTCGAAGGCGCTCCCATAGCGATCGTATAGTTCGCGCTTGCTGGTATCGTTCAGCACATCGAACGCCTGTTGTACCTCTTGAAACTTGCGTTTCGTGGTCTTGTCGTCGGGGTTCAGATCGGGGTGATACTTGCGGGCCAGGGCGCGGTAGGCCTTCTGAATGTCGGCTGGCGACGCATTCCGTTCGACGCCAAGCACTTTGTAATAGTCATCTGGCATGGGCAAGGTGATCACATCCAGCAAGCAAAGGGGGGCGCCTCGACCGCTCCTGGCCGGCGCGCATCGCCGGTGGCCAAATGGTCGTTTCAACACAAGGACGATGATGCCCTGCCATCGGTTGTCGCCCAGTGGCCGACCTGCTGCATTCTATTTTCGCAGGGCACACATCCACAAGCGAGGGCCCGGGTGCCCGCCATCAACCAAGCCCCACTTGGCCAGATCGAGATTCAGGCATGCCGTGCCCAACGGCGTTCTGCGACCTGGGACCATGGCTTGTCCCACCCCGCGCGGGTCTGTCGCCGGAAAAAACGCGGGCCGGAAACCCTATTCTGAGCGGCCCCGGGGGCCCGCTTCGCCGCCACCGGTCGCGCGCGGGGGGATTGTGTAACCTATGCTGACTTGAGGGCGCCGCGGTGCCGGGAGGTCGTGGCCGGGGCACGCGGCTTTTGGCAGCCTGCCGGCGGGTGGGGTCAAGGATGGAATGTGTTGTCATGGTTTCCTGCAAATTGGACTGCGGCTCGAACCGGCGATCGACCACCGCTGGTCACCTGCGCGGCAGGGTGGCACGGGCGCTGCTGGCGGCCACGCTCATTGGCAGTCTCTGCGCAGCATGTGCTGGCGGCGGCCGGCTCGAGCTGAATTTGGTCGACGGCACCACGGGCAAACCAGTGGCCGCCAATCTGTATCTGCGTAACGCCGCTGGCGTGGCACAGCGCGTCAAACGTTGGCCATTTTTTCACGATCATCTGGCGGTCGAAGGCCGGGTGGTGCTCGATCTGAAGGCCGGCGAGTACGAATTCGAGCTCGAACGCGGGCCGGAATATCCGGTCACCTCGGGTCATTTCTCCATTGCAGATTTCGCCGACGACAAGCAGACCATCACCTTGTCGCGGGTGGCCGATCTGGCGGCCGAGGGGTGGTGGTCGGCCGACCTGCATGTGCACCGCCCGCTGGGCGATATCGAACTGTTGATGCGCGCAGCCGACCTGCATCTGGCGCCGGTAATAAGCTGGTGGAACGAAAAAAACCAGTGGGCCAAGAAGCGCGTTCCGAGCAAGCCGCTTGTATCGTTCGATGGCGATCGCGTTTACCACGCGCTGGGCGGCGAAGACGAGCGCGCCGGCGGCGCGCTGTTGTTTTTCAATCTCGAACGACCGCTCGATCTGGCAGGTGCCCGGCCCGAGTATCCCTCGGGCTTGACGTTTGCACGGCAGGCGCGCCAGCAGCCGGCTGCGTGGGTCGAGGCCGAAAAGCCCTTCTGGTGGGACTTTCCGCTGTGGGTGGCGCACGGCGCGATCGACTCTGTCGGCCTGGCACACAATCACTTGCAACGCGGGGTGATGCTGGATAACGAGGCCACGGGCAGGGCACGCAATCGGCAACGCTTTCCCGGAGCTTGGGGCAACGCGCTGTGGACGCAGGAAATCTACTATCAACTTCTGGAATCAGGCTTGCGCTTGCCGCCCACCGCGGGCAGCGCGTCGGGCGTGCTGCACAACCCGGTGGGCTACAACCGCGCGTATGTGTTCCTGCCCGGCGAGTTTTCGTGGACCGCGTGGTGGAACGCGCTGCGTGCCGGACGCGTGATGGTAACCAACGGGCCGTTGCTGCGCGTCAAGGTGACCGACCAGCGCCCCGGCCAGGTGTTCTCGGCCGAGCAGGGGCCCTTGGAATTGCCCATCGAAATCCAACTGGCCACGCGCGACCCACTGCGCTATCTAGAAGTGGTTCAGAACGGGCAAGTAGTGGAGACGATTCCCCTGCAGCAGGGCCAGGGAATTCAAGCCATGCCCGTGGTGCGGTTCGACGCCAGTGGCTGGTTTCTGGTGCGGGTGATATCGGCCGTCGAACCGACTTATCGGTTTGCTTCGACCGGGCCGTTCTATGTCGAACTGGCCGGCCAATCGCGCGTCAGCCGCCGGGCTTGCCAGTTCTTTTTCGATTGGACCGTCGAGCGCCGGGCCGCGGTCGAGCTAACCCATTCGCAAGAAGCGGCCGAGGTCGATGCCTTGTACCAAACAGCCGAGGACTTTTGGCGCGCTCGGCGCGATGCCGCCACGGTCGACTAGCAGCCAGCCGTAGACATCTGAGCTGTAGAGTTGGCCGCTGCCTGCCTTGCTTGAGCCGTAGCTTTCCTTGGGCCTGATCATGGTTCGATGCCCAACTGCCGGCGTGCCGATGTTCCGGATGGTTGCTCTTTTTCACCGTCGTGACGCATCTGCCCCATTTCCCGGGCCACGCGAGAATGGGGCCAGGGTCAAGGCTTTTCGAGCGACATTCACGGATTTTACTTTAATCTAGCGGCGCCGGTGCTACGATGCGCTGTCGACCTCCGTGGCAGAATTCGCCAACGGCGGTTCCCTGGAATGTCGTTTCTTGCACCATCGGTTCGTGCCGAGGTGTGGGTACAAGCAACTCGATGCGGCATCGCCGCGATGAAGGGAGCAGCTCTTGCGTCATGCACACGTTCTGTTTTCACAGGCCTTGTTCGCTACCGCCGCGACCTTGGTGGTGACTGCGACGGCGCAGGCGGCGGCAGTCACCTGGTCGGCGCCGACCAATATCTCTGGCGATACCGACGTCATCACCACCGGCACGCTGGTCGCGGCCCGCAATTTTTCCCAGACCCAATTGACCTCGACCGTAAATGGGGTGTTCTTCGACATTTTCCCCATTCCCAACGGTGCGAACGCCATCGTCGGTATCACCAATGTTGTTAATTTTGGCTTCAGCAACTTGGAATCGTCAGACACCGCGTACGGCTCGACAAGCGCTCCGTACAATGCGCTGTCGGCGTCTTATCAGGCACTGCTGGGCTCGGGGGCCGGCAGTTCCGCCGGAGCCTCGCTGACGCTGAATTTGTTGGGTCTCACCAACGGCACGCCGTACTTGTTTCAGTGGTGGACGAACGACTCGCGGTTGGCTTTCGGGGGTGTGAATTCCACGACGGCCAGCGCCACCAACTCCGTGACCTTGGACGAGAACACTACGAATGCGATCGGTGGAAGCGGTCAGTGGGCGTCGGGCACGTTCATCGCTTCCGGGGTGTTTCAATCGATCGTTTTCAGTGGTCCTCGCCCCGAAATCAATGCCTTCCAGCTTCGGGCGCTGCCTGAACCTTCGACGTTCGTTCTCGCCGTCGCCGGCTTCGCCGGTCTGGCCATCTTCAGCCTGCGGAAGAAGCTGCGCCGCGGTTGATAGGCCGCGCAGGCGGCACTGGGCACACGTCCCGCGCCGGATCGGCACTGCAGATCCGGCGCTGGTTTCGTTGGAACAGCTCGCTTTGGCCGCCCAGGGCAGCACCAACTCTGTTGCTGGATGAGGCCACTAGACCCGAAGTAGCCATGAGCCTTGTGCTGCGGAACAGAACGTGTTGCGTCTGCCGCGTCCTACTGCAATCGCCCCTGACTCGCATAGTCACCAATACGCTGCCGCGGGCCGCGCGCGCACTTCAGGGGTGTCTGGCGGCCTCTAGCCTGCGTCGCCAGCTTGCGCCGCCAGCCGGGCACGCACTTCGGGCAGTGGGTATTCCAGCAGCGACATCTCGCGGCCGGCCACCTCGCGCAATCGACGCCAGCCGCGCGTGATCAAGGTTTCTTGCTCGCGCACGAAGTGCGGATCGAGCGCCTGTTTGTCGAACGCTCCCTCGCACCGCACTGCCGGGAATTCGTCGTCGACGATGAACTGCGAGACCGCCGGATTGCAGCGCAGGTGTCGTTCCCGAGTGGTGTGCAGTGTCTCGGGGTCGACCCAGCCGATCACGTATCGCAAATAGAGATCGCTCTCGGTGATCGCCTCGACGTCACCGCCACACACATCGCACAGATAACCTTCTTCACATTTGGCCATCGACGGCCTCGTCTGGCAGAGTGTCGCGCGCGACGGTAGCAAACCGTGCTGGTCCAGGTCGGGTTCACGACTGTCCCAGGGCATCGGCCATGGAATAGCTTCCGGGCGCTTGGCCCCGCAAGAACTTGGCCGCTGCCAGCGCGCCTTGCGCATAGCAATCGCGATTGGTGGCCTTGACGGTTACCTCCAACGTTTCGCCCAACAGCCCAAACACAATCGTGTGCTCGCCGGGGTTGTCGCCAGAGCGCACCGCGTGGTAGCCAATTTCATCGTGGGGTCGCTGGCCTGGCCGTCCCTGGCGACCATGGCGCGCCTCGGACAGTCCCATGGCCTCGCCAATCAACTGCCCGAACCGCAGCGCCGTGCCGCTAGGGGCGTCTTCCTTGAAGCGATGATGGCGTTCGATGATCTCAACATCGGCGCCGCCCGGATGATTCCGCAGCGCGGTGGCCGCCAGTTGTGTCAACCGCATGGCCAGATTCACGGCCAGGCTCATGCTCGGCGACCAGAACACAGCCACATCCTGGGCTGCCTCGTCGAGCAGCGCCCGGTGTTCTGCCTCGAGTCCGGTGGTAGCCACCACCACCGGCAGTCGGCGCGCACGACACAGCGTGACGACCGCGGCCGTGCCCGAGGGAGTAGAAAAATCGAGCATCACATCGGCCGGCACGTCAAGCGAGGCCGACAACGGCACACCCAAGGTCGCCACACCGGCCAGTCGACCCGCATCTTCGCCCAACTGGCGGTGTGCGGGGTGCTCCAGCGCCGCCACCACCAAAAAATCGGGGTCGGCCGAGGCCAGTGCCACCAGACGCTGCCCCATGCGGCCGGCCGCCCCATTGATCGCAAGTCGGCACGGTGTGCTCATGGTGTACCTCAAAACCCGAATGAAACATGAGCCTTCTGCTGCGGAAGCGAACGTGTCGCGTCTGCCGCGTCAAACCGCCATTGCCCCTGACTCACGTATTCACCAATACGCCCCAGAGCGCTGGCAAATCCCGTGGCACCTGTTCGCGATATTCGTGCCAGCCGCGACGCTTTCGACACCTCGCGACGAAGTTCATGAATCATCCGGGTCAACTGTACAGATGAATTGCCTTGACGATTTCGCCCAGATCGTTGGACACCGCCACGGCGCGATTTGCGAAAGTAGCGCGCTTCACGCCGCGTTTGCCCAGATATTCGTTGAATTTCTGCTGGTCGGTGGTGTGATAGGCCACCGTGGCGTCGG
>CAYSXM010000041.1:0-12771 GCA_964434905.1 uncultured Pirellulales bacterium
ACCGTCCGCTTCCAGCCGGTAGATTGCCTCGCGAACCTTCACCCGACCGGCCCTCTCTTCACCCGACCGGCCCTCTCTTCACCCGACCGGACTTCCCTGGGGGCGCACTACCCCAACGATCGCCTCAGTAGCCCCACAAGGTCAGGCAGGCCCGCGCGGTGCCGGTTTCGTCTACGTGTGCCGTCACCTAGAGGTTTGATCTGCGGTCCGACCCGATCACAAGGCCGCACGAATCATCATCAGAATGCCGCCGATGGCTCCGGGGATCGGCACGATGCGATAAACCGTCACGGCAGGCGGCCGTGAAATCCCCGGCAGGACGCTCCTTACCGAACGCTAACCCAAGCGATGGAAATTCCAGTTCACGCTGAACCAAGACAGAACCAGGCTCTTAAATGTTCCATCGCCGAAGCGATCGCAGCGGCCACGGCCGGCGTCAACCCTACGTGAAGATCGTAATTCACTGCACCAATGGTAAGTAGCGAGGCTCTCGGTGTCTGGCCGTACAGTTCCTGGGCATAGGCGAGCAGCATCTCGGCGGAAACAACATGCCCCAGGCAGGCGTTGCCCGGGGAGCTTGGCGACACCGGTCGAATGCAGATTTGTCCTGGAGTGCCCCACTCCGCATCTACAAACGCGACGGCGCCCGCCGCTGCAATCTCGTCCGCCAATTCCGGAACGAGCTGCTGGCAGCAAATCACGCGTGCCGCGTCGGGCCAGGACTGCGCAAATTCTTCAGCCACGGCCAGTCCGATGGCGTCGTCGGCACGTTGCGGGTTGCCCCAAGCGATGATCAGCCGATTCCCAGCGTCTGGGCTGTGCTGCGCGATGACGCTCACGGCATTGATCCTTGCGGTGGGCAGGCGTCCCTAGGGCAGGCTATCGCGTCGATGTTCGCCGAGAAACCGCCCCGACAAATCGACAAAATGGACCACCAGTGGCATTCGGCCGAAGGCATGAGTTGAACAGCTCAGGCAAGGATCGAAGGCGCGAATGCCTTCCTCAACGTGATTAAGCGTCGCCTCGCTGACCGACGGACCTCGCACGAACTGCTGGGCGATTTGTCGAATGGTGCGATTCATTGCCAGGTTGTTCTGGCCCGTGGCGATGAGCAAGTTGAGTCGTCGTAAGAGACCATGTTCATCAACGTTGTATTCATGAAACAGCGTCCCGCGCGGTGCTTCGCTGCAGCCCACGGCGTGCCGCGCATTGAGCTCGGCGCGAGCCAAGACATGCGTGTCGAGAATGTGGTCGTCGGCCAGATGTTGCTCAATACGCTCGAGCGCATACAAGATTTCGATCAGCCGCGCGAGGTGATAGTGGAACGAGCTCGTTACGGCGCCCGACGAAAGTGCACGGAACGTGGCGAGCGCATGATCGGCGCGCGGTGTGCCACAGCGATCGGCGACGTTTAGCCGTGCCAGCGGTCCCACGCGGTACATGCCGCCAGGATTCCCCAGGGGCAAATAGTAGGGGAACTTCAGATAGGTCCAGTCCTCCATCGCCTCACCGAGAAACTGCCGATAGTCCTGGGGCTCCAGTTGATCTGCAACGATTCGGCGCTGGTGGTCTACGATTCGCAGCCGGCCATCGTAATGTTCGAGTTCGCCCTGGGGGGTCACCAACCCCATGAACAGCGAAGGAAAATTGCCGCAGTGCGCCATGTCGTCGCCCCTGGTTGGCAAGATCGCCTGGAGCTCGCTCAAGGCTGTGGTGGCAATTTGCAAGCACTCGGGAATTTGCGATCGCAGGGCGGAGCGTTTTTCGGAATCAAGGGGCATGGTGACACCGCCTGGACAAATCCATGTGGCGTGAATTCGCCGGCCCCCGAGCGCTTCGATCACCTGTTGACCGAACTGTCGTAGGCGAATCCCCTGGCGCGCTATTTCCGGGCGTTGCCTCATCAGTCCGAACAGGTTTCGATCGGCGGCGGGTGTATCGCGTTTTAAGAATAGATCGGCGGCCGAGAGATGAAAAAAACTAAGGGCGTGCGACTGTATCCATTGAGCGAGGTTGGCGATTCGTCGCAATTTCGCGGCTGTTTCGGGAATAGAGACCGCCAGTAACGCATCGCCCGCCTTGGCCGAGGCCACGAGATGGCTGACGGGGCAAATGCCACAGATGCGGGCAGTAATCGCTGGCATTTCGCGAAAGAATCGGCCCTCGCAGAACTTCTCAAATCCGCGAAATTCGGTGACATGAAAACGGGCATCGGCCACCGTACCGTCGTCGTTCAAAATGAGGGTGATCTTGGCATGCCCTTCGATGCGCGTGACAGGATCGATGATAATTTCCCGTGGCATCACTGGCCTTAACCAAATCGATAGCGATGGCTGATATCGGGGATGTGTCCGGAGAGGAACGCCATCGAAACTTCGTGGATCAACTCGGGATCGGGAGGACATCCGGGCAGGAAAAAATCGACGGGCACCACTCGGTGCAACGGGAGAACCTGATCGAGCAAGATCGGCAACGGCCGCGCTGGCTGCCAATTGCCATACGTGGCCGCGATGGCCTGTCGGGCAGTTCCCAGGCAGTTTCGCAGCGCCGTCACGTTGCCTGTGACCGCACAATCGCCGAGTGCCACCAGGGTGCGCGTAGCGACTCGCACTCGCTCGATCATGCGCTGGTGCTCATCGCACGCGACTGCTCCCTCGACCAGCGTTACATCGACTTGTTCAGGAAACTCTTTGATGTCGATGAATGGGCTGTAGACCAGATCTGCGGAGTTCGCGAGATCAAACAGGCGGTGATCTTGGTCGAGGAACGACATGTGACAGCCAGAGCAGCCGCCTAGCCAGACCGTGGCGAAGCGTGGACGGCGGGAGCCGTCTTCAGGGGTGGGAAGGGCCATGGCCTCGCTCCCGCGCGTGGTGTAGCTCCGTGAGCAACTGCGGATGTTTCACCATTTGTCCAGCGGCGGCGTGTTTGTCGAACAGCGCGCCGGTGGGGCATGCCTGCACGCATTTGCCGCAGCTCGTGCACGATGTCGCTTCGCCCCACGGTTGATTGAGATCGCTGATGATCCGTGCCGCCGTACCGCGCCGCATGACATCCCAGGTGTGCGCTCCCTCGACTTCGTCGCAGACTCGCACGCAGCGCGTGCAGAGAATGCAGCGATTGTGATCCAAGACAAATTGAGTGTGCGACGCGTCCACCGGTAGCTGTGGAAACAGATAGTCGAACCGCACATGCGTCATGCCCACGACATAGGCCTGTGACTGCAATTCGCAGTGGCCGTTCGACACGCAGGTGCCGCACACATGGTTGCGTTCCGAAAACAGCAACTCAACAATCATGCGCCGATAGCCGTCGAGTCGGGGAGTGTGTGTTGTCACCACCATGTCTTCCTGCACGGGCGTCGCGCACGCGGGGACCAACTTCGATGATCCCGCCACTTCAACCAGGCACAGTCGACACGCGCCGACGGTCGATAGGCCGTCGAGTTGGCACAGCGTGGGAATGTGCACGCCCATTTCCCGCGCAGCGTCGAGCACCGTCACCCCGTCGGCGGCTGTGCCCAGTCGGCCATTGATGGTAAACGTCCGCACACTCACGATGCGTCCCCCAGTGCGGCGGGCGCATTGGCCGTGTCTGGCGGCGCGCTGGCGCCAAGCGGCGCTGTCCGATCGCTAAGCAGCGCCAGGTACTCCTCGCGAAAGTGTCGCAGCGTGCTCTGCACTGGGCTGGGCGCGGTTTGGCCCAGTCCGCAAAGACTGGTGTGCTTTACCATGTCACAAAGTTCCTCGAGGTGTGCCAAGTCCACTCTGGTTCCGGCGCCGCTGCCGATACGGTGCAACAGACGGCTGAGTTGTACTGTGCCGACGCGGCAGGGGGCGCACTTGCCGCACGACTCATCACGACAGAAGTCCATGAAATAGCGGGCAAAATCTACCATGTTCGTCGTATCGTCGACCACGATCACGCCGCCGGAGCCCATCATCGAGTGAGCCGTTTGCAGCGATTCGTAATCGACTGGCAAATCGAGGAGCGACGCCGGAATGCACCCGCCCGAGGGTCCGCCAGTCTGCACGGCTTTGATCGTTCGACCCGGTTCCGGGCCTCCGCCGATCTCTTGGACAATGTCGCGCAGCGTGATGCCCATGGGGACTTCGATCAAACCGGTATTTGCCAGCGCACCATTGAGCGAAAAGACCTTGGTTCCCTTGCTGCGGTCTGTGCCGACTGCAGAAAACCAAGCGGCACCCCTGCGCATGATGGGCGGCACGTTTGCCAGTGTTTCGACGTTGTTGATCAACGTTGGATGACCTTCGATGCCCGATTCGGGAGGAAATGGAGGTCGCAGTCGCGGAGTGCCCCGGCCCCCTTCGATCGAGGCGATGAGCGCTGTCTCTTCGCCGCAAACAAATGCCCCGGCGCCGATCCGCAACTCCAGTTCACAACTAAACTCGGTTCCCAGAATGTGGCGACCCACCAGGCCCAGCGACCGGGCGGCCTGCACGGCGCCTTGAAGGCGTTCCACGGCCAGGGGGTATTCGCCGCGAACGTAAAAGTATCCGTGGTCCGCACCCACAGCATAGGCGGCAATCAGCAGCCCTTCGATCACTCGGTGTGGGTCGTCCTCCATTACCGTGCGATCCATGTAGGCGCCGGGGTCCCCCTCATCGCCGTTGGCCACGACGAACTTCTGCCGATCGCCGGCTTTGTGGACAAGCTTCCACTTCACGCCGGTTGGGTAACCAGCGCCGCCACGGCCGCGCAAGCCGCTCTGTTCCATGGCATCGCACACCTCGGCCGGCGAGCAGCGTTGTAGGACCTGGGTCAGGGCCAGGTAACCATCCAAGGCCAAGTAGTGGTCTACGTTGGTGGGATCGATTCGATCGATGTCGGAAAGTACGATCTTGTGTTGTCTGGCGAAAAACGGCATCTCCGCCGAAAGCAATTTCCCGTCGAGAAATGGCGGGCTGTCATCGATTTCCGCAGCCACCTTCCGGCCTTCGTCTGGCGAAAGGCCGGCAAACAGGCGACTGGGCGCGTCGGCATGGTCCACTCGCAACAATGGGCCGCGACTACAGAGCCCCATGCAGCCGGAGGGCAAGACTTCCACCGACTGGCCGTGCGCTCTGGCGGCTTCGTCGACCGCAGCGCGCAATCGCTGGGCGCCCGCCATGCGGCAACTGGAACTGGAGCAGCACCAAATACGCGCGCGGTGCTCTTTCTGGCGATCGCGCTCTCGCTCGCGCCGAGAGTCCAGTGTGACGACATTCATCGTGGCGCTCCCGCCGCTGCAGGGGGCGATTCCGTAGCCATTTCAGCACGCCATTGCCGCACACGCTGCAACACGGTCGCAATATCCACCTTGCCCAAAAGTTGGTCGTCGAGCAGCACGACCGGCGCCAGCCCGCAACTTCCCAGACAGCGTGCCACGTCGAATGCGACCTGCTGGTCGGTGGTGGTCTGATGCGGGCCCACGCCCAATTCTCGCTCGAGCGAGCTGGCCATGTCCGCTGCCGACTTGACGTAACACGCGGTGCCGACACACACCACGCAGCGATGCTGTCCCTGCGCTTCGAGCGTAAAAAAATTGTAGAACGTAGCCACACCGTAGACGCGGCTAGGGGGAAGATCCAGCGCTCGGGCAACGTAGGCCAACACGTCGGTCGCCAAGTATCCGAACTGTTCTTGTGCAACGTGCAAGACTTCGATCAGGCTGTCGCGGCGGTGGCCATGGCGACGAATGGTGGCGTCGAGAATGGCAAAACGCTTGTCGCCACTAGGATGGCTGAGTGCCGTTGTCTGGGTACGTGCCATCGTTAGCGATTCACCAAGAGAGCTTCGCAAGTTCGATTGGCCATAAAGCCACTTGCGTATTGGCGGGCGATCGCCATGACCCCCTGGTATAATATGCGAACTTCCAAACAGTGAGAAGCAGGCGGGGTTTCCTCCTGAGGCGTCGGCAGTTGACCTTCGAACGCGGCACCCTGGTTTGCGGCGTCATGCACGAACACTCTCTGGTTGTCGAGTTGCTCGATGCGATTGAAGAACGACTAGCGGGCCTGCTGGTTTCCACACCAGAGCGCGTGGTTGTGGAACGTGTCGACGTGCAGTTCGGCAGGCTGTCGGGTGTGGAACCAGGCTTGCTAGAATCCGCGTTTGAAGTGCTCGCGCCAGTGAGGCTAGGGCCGCGTTGCCAGTTGGTGCTCGATGAGGTTTCGCTGCAGGCGGTTTGTGAAGCGTGCCTGCACCAGTTTGAACCGGACGGTTGGAACTTGTTTTGTCCGAACTGCGGTTCAGGCGAGACACAAATCGTTGCAGGCGACCAGCTGGTCTTGCGACGACTGTGGCTGGTGACCGAAGCTGATGCGACAGGGTCGGGTGATGTCCATGGCATTCATGCAGTCGGTGGTGGTTGAACAGGATGTGCTCGCGCGGCGTCGCGCCCAGGCGGCCGAGTTTCGCCGCGCTCGCACTGCGACAGGCACATTGGTTGTGCATCTTATGTCGTCGCCCGGCGCAGGAAAAACAGCGCTCTTGGAGGCCACCGCGCGGCGCTGGCAAGACCGACATTCCATGGCAGTGCTGGTGGGTGACTTGGCTACCGACCGCGACGCCGCTAGGCTGCGCCCCTGGTGCCCAGCAGTGCAGCTTACGACGCACGGAGCGTGCCATCTGGAACTACAGCTTGTCGAGCACGCTTGTGCGGAATTGAATCTGCCGGCAATCGAGTTCTTGTTCATCGAAGACGTGGGTAATTTAGTCTGCCCGGCAAGCCACGACCTGGGGCATCATCGACGCGTGGTGCTGCACAGCGTGCCCGAAGGGGATGACAAGGCAGGCAAATATCCCAAGGCCTTTCGCACCAGCCAGGCGCTGGTCATCTCGAAGCTCGACTTGTTGTCCTACGTGCCCTTTAGGCTCGAACGGGCGCTAGATGATGCATTGCAAGTGCAGCCGCGATTGCAGTGTTTTGCGCTGTCGGCAATGACGGGTGAAGGCCTGGACGGTTGGCTCGACTACCTCGAGGCAGAGCGACGACACTTGGTGGAAACACGCGATGTCAGCCCCTTCTGCCGTTGACGTTGCGCAGCCGGCTTGCGAGACCAGCGATTGCCTGGCGGCGCGACGGCTCACACTTACGGGACAAGTACAAGGCATCGGCCTTCGGCCCGCGATCGTACGGCTAGGTCTGTCACTGCAGTTGGTCGGACGGGTGTATAACTGCCCGACGGGCGTGGTGATCGACATGGAGGGGCCGCCGTCGCAGCTCGATGAATTCACTGCTCGATTACCGGAGGTTGTGCCGCGCCGCGGGCGCCTGGCGTGCGTGAGAACGGCTGCGATGCCTCGGGCGGGATTTGTCGGCTGGCAAATCGGCGGGGCGCACGACGGCGGTCCGTTGGAAGTGCCGGTGCCTCGCGATCAGGCAGTGTGCCAGGAGTGCCTGGACGAAATCGCGCAGTCGGATGACACGCGGCGCACAGGGTACGCTTTTACGAGCTGCACCCACTGTGGACCTCGCTATTCCGTCATTCGCCACTTGCCGTACGCGCGCAAGCACACGGCCTGGGCCGCATTTTCGATGTGCCACAACTGTGGGTGTGAATTTGAGAACCCTGCGGATCGAAGATTTCATGCCGAGTTGAATGGCTGCTCGCGCTGCGGACCGCGTGTGCGTCTGATGGATTGCCACGGCAAGCTGGTCGGCGAGTCTTGGCGTACGGCAGTCACGCAAGCCCTTTGGCAAGGCCAAACGGTCGCGCTATTGGGAATCGGCGGGTATCAACTTCTGTGCGATGCGACCCATCGCGGTGCCATCGCCGCGCTGAGACGGCGCAAGGTTCGAGCGAGTAAGCCGCTGGCCGTTTTAGTAACTGATCTTGCGGCGGCGCACCGCTTGGCTTACCTCGACGATGCGGAAGTCGCGGCGCTGACCGACCCCGCCAATCCGATTGTGATTGTTCGGTGTCGAGGCGACGCTGCATTGGCGAGTGCGGAATTGCAACCTGGCTTGCGCGAGCTCGGACTGATGTTGCCGGCCACGCCATTGCATTGGATGGTGGCTCGCGACGCCGGGCGGCCGCTGGTCTGCACTAGCGCTAACCTCGAAGGCGATCCGCTGCTTTACCGTTGTGGTGACAATTCATCACGTACACATCTGGCCGATCTGTGGCTGGAGCACGATCGAGACGTCGTGCGTCCGATCGACGATTCAGTTGTCCGCGTGCTTGCCGGGCGCATCGTCACCCTGCGCCTGGGGCGAGGGCTGGCGCCTTTGCCGCTGGAGCTGCCAGTCACGCTGTTGCAGTGTCCGCCGGCACTCGCCTTGGGCGGCCATCAAAAGGCGTCGCTGGCTTGGCACAATGGCAGCCAGGCGGCGCTCGGACCGCACATCGGCGATCTCGATTCACTGGCGACCTACCAGCGATACCAGGAGCACCTGGCCTCGTGCCAGCAACTGTACCAATTTGCGCCGCAAAGCTGGTTAGCCGACATGCACCCCGACTATGCGTCGACGCGATGGGCGCTCTCGAATGACTTCCTGCCGCGGGCCATTCAGCATCATCATGCTCATGTTGCCAGCGCAATCGTCGAACACGGACGTTGGAACGAAACCGTCCTCGGCGTGGCGTGGGATGGCAGCGGCTACGGTCTAGACGGAACCGTGTGGGGGGGCGAGTTCCTGGTAGCTTCGCTTACTCGATGTCGGCGCATGGCCAGGCTAAGGCCGATTCCGCTGTTGGGGGGCGCAGCGGCGATTCGGCAGCCTGCGCGCGTGGCCGTGGCTCTTTTGCACGCGACGTTTGGCGCCGTACCAGGCGGGCCGCAAGTAGCCGGACTCGATTCCGCCACGGCCGGCGCGTGGCGGTCGCTACTAGCACGTTCGTCATTTACATTGCTAGCATCGAGCGTTGGCCGTTTGTTCGATGGGGTCGCTGCCTTGGCGCTGGCCGACCCGTCAGAATACGACGAAGGATATCTGGCGATGAGGCTCGAGTGCCTGGCCGATCCGACGACGCGCGGCGAATATCCGCTTCCATTTCGGACCACATCTGCGAACGAACCAGGCGAGGTCGATTGGCGTCCGTTGGTGCGCGCCGTCTGGCACGATGTCTGTCAAGGTGAGATGCCAGGCGCGATCAGTATGAGATTCCATCGTGCACTGGCGTCTGCCGTTCTGGCCGTGGCCCGCGATTGCCCACGTTTGCCCATCGCTTTGACGGGTGGCGTGTTTCAGAATCGACTGCTCACCGAACTCATTTGTGACCGCTTCGCTGCCCAAGGACAGTTCGATCGACTCCTGCTTCCTGGCCTGATTCCGCCAGGCGACGGTGGTTTGGCGGCCGGCCAGTTGGCGATCGGTCTGGCCACACAGGCTTCGCAGACGCATCCCACAGCGACAAAGGCATGAACAATGTGTTTGGGAGTTCCTGGTCGAGTCGTTCGCTGGATTGATCGCTGCGAGCCGTTTGCGCGGGCAGAGGTCGAGTTCGGCGGCATTCGTCGCGAAGTGGCCATGGACTGTGTTCCCGATGCCGGCGAAGGCGAGTTTGTGATCGTACATGCCGGCGTGGCGATTAGCATCGTGGCCGCCGACGAGGCGGAACTATTGCTGGCCGAACTGCAACGGATGGGTGAGTTGGCTGCCGCGATCAACGAGCTGGCGGGCCCAGACGCTACGGCATGAGCAGAGCATCGTGATGAAATACCTTGACGAATTTCGCGACGCTCGGCTTTGTAACAAACTGGTCGAGGAGATCCTGCGTCTGGCAACCCGACGCTGGACGATCATGGAGGTCTGCGGTGGCCAGACCCACAACTTGTTGCGATACGGCATCGATGAATTGGTCGCGCCTGCCGTCGAATTGATTCATGGCCCGGGCTGTCCTGTCTGTGTAACGCCGGCAGAGGTGATCGATCACGCTTGCGATCTGGCGAAGTCAACGGACGTCATCCTGGCAAGTTTCGGCGATATGTTGCGTGTGCCTGGCACGCGTGGCAGTTTACTGTCGGCGCGCGCTCAGGGGGGCGACGTGCGTTTGGTTTACTCGCCGCTCGACGCCGTGAGATTCGCCATCAGCAACCCAGATCGCCAAGTGGTGTTCTTGGCCGTTGGTTTTGAAACCACGGCACCAGCTACGGCGTTGGCGATCAGCCGTGCGGCGGCGTTGGGGCTAGACAATTTCTCGGTTTTGGCGGCGCACGTGCGCGTATTACCCGCCATGGAAATGATCGCCTCGCAACCCGATCGTCGCGTGCAGGCTTTTCTGGCGGCAGGGCACGTATGTACTGTAACCGGCTACTCGGGCTACTGTGGCCTGGTCGATCGGCACGCGCTGCCCATCGTCGTTGCTGGCTTCGAGCCGGTTGACCTGCTTGCCGCCTTGCACCGGTGTGTGTCACTGCTCGAGGAAGGCCGTGGTGAACTGCAAAACGCGTACGGACGTGCGGTGCGCGTCGAGGGCAATTCCGCCGCACAGCAATATATCGCCCGATGGTTCACGCCGGCAGATGCTCCTTGGCGCGGCCTCGGCGAGATCCCAGCAGGCGGTTTGGCGCTGCGCACCGAGGCTGCATTCTTCGACGCGGTCCGACGCTGGCCACGTACAGACCGGCGCCTTGCCGAGGCTACGGAATGCCGGGCTGCAGAGGTTCTGCTCGGCCGAATCAAGCCGATCGACTGCACACAGTTTGCTTCGCGTTGCACGCCAGACAGCCCTCTTGGCGCACCCATGGTGTCGTCGGAAGGGGCCTGCGCGGCCTACCATCGATACGTCGCGACCCGCGCACAGCCTTCGATGCCTGCTGCGGCTCCCTAGCACTTGCACCAAGCAATCGCAAGTCGTCCATAGAATCCCTGGGAAGTGAATTCGGCCATGGAAGAAGCAACATCTGCGGGTTGGTCGTGTCCTTCATTCCTCCTGGACAAATCTCATCAGGTGCTGCTGTCACAAGGCGAAGGAGGCCGGCACAGCCGTCAGTTGCTGAACGATCATATCCTGCCGCGGCTGGGACTCTCGCGCACGGCGGGTTTGCCCGACGCTGCAACGCTGTCGCTTGCCGGCGGGCGGTGGGCGTTCACGACCGATGCCTACACGGTAACGCCGCTGTTCTTCCCTGGCGGCGATATCGGAAGTCTGTCGATTTATGGCACGGCCAACGACCTGGCGGTGTCGGGCGCCAAGCCCATGTGGCTCAGCCTGTCGCTCATTCTGGAAGAAGGCTTTTCGCTGGAGACGCTCGGTCGCGCCCTGGACAGCGCTGCGGGTGCCGCGCGCGAGGTGGGCCTGACGATCGTTACGGGCGACACCAAGGTCGCGCCGCGCGGCGCCGTTGATCGCATGCTAGTCGTCACAAGTGGCATCGGCCAACTTGGCGGTCAATCGCTGCCGGGTGTCGCTGCATTCGCGCCGGGCGACGCGCTTCTCGTAACCGGCCCCCTGGCGCGCCACGGCATGGCCGTATTGGCAGCGCGCGAGCAACTGGATTTCTCACCGCCAATTCACAGCGATGCCGGCAGCTTGTGGCCCGCCGTCGAGGCATTGCTGGCGATGCAAGTGACCCCGCGCGCCATGCGCGATGCCACCCGTGGCGGCGTGGCTGCCGTGTTGCACGAGTGGGCAGAACCATCTGGTAAATCGCTGCTGATCGAGGAGGCTGCGCTACCGATTGGCGACGATGTCCGCGGGGCCTGCGAATTGTTGGGTATCGATCCGCTGTTCGTCGCCTGCGAAGGAACCATGGTCGTTGCGGTCAGCGAGTCCGACGTGCCGCGCGCGCTAGCAGCTTTGCGCGCCACGCCGATTTCCGCCGGCGCGAAGGTGATTGGCCAGGTCGTGCCGCGCACCGCGGCGCCGGTGTTCGTGCGCGGTTTAATGGGGCAAGTCCGCGTCCTTGATGAACCAAGTGGTGCCCTGCTGCCGCGAATTTGTTAGCGCGACGGAGGTACCGGGTGGCAGCACCTTGTCGTTTCGCCGCGGGTTTTCCGTCAGAGAATGGCACGAGCGATGCAACAGACGAACGAACCTGTGCCTCGTCAGATGGGAATGTGCCTGCAACTCGCGTCGATGTGGCGCGCGTTGGAGGGTTGACACTTGCGGTCAGTTCGCCGTTGACAGACAGGGGGGATTCGCAGTCCGGCAGACAGACCCGGCCGGTGACACCTGCCGCTTCGTGCCACGGCTCTTCGCGCGATCGTCGCCCAAGAGCTGTTTGCCGAAACTCTCCAGCGCCAGTTCCACAGCATGACGACACTCGCGTATTGCGTAGCGAGTCCAGTCAGGCCGAGGTCTGAACTGCGGGGCTCCGCACATACTCCAGTCGAAAATGGCATGGCCACTGGTCCCACAGGCGGCCGTTGGCAATCACTGTTGGTCTGTCGCAGGTGGATCGCCTGAGTCGGCCCGGCACGTTGCACCAGGCGCGGCAGCAACCGGGTGAAACGCCCCACAGTCTGTTGCCGCGATGCAGTCCCATTGGGCCGGAGCCGCAATCGATTCCGGTACAAGTAGACGGCGGTGAAGTGGCTGCTGATCGGTCAAGTGGGCGATGAGGGACTCGAACCTACCCCGGATTCCTCGGGAAATACTAGAGTTCCCTCTCCAAGCGGCGCAGAATCCGGCGCACTCGGCGCACGGGCCACAACCGATGGCAGTTCCGTTGCAGCCTCCGAGGCTGGCCCGGCGGACGATAGGGCAACGGTTGCCGTCGGTGTTCCGGCGACGGCCGGAGTGGATGTTCCAATGTCGCCGACCATTGATGTTCCAACGTCGCCCGCCGTGGGCGTTCTAATGTCGCCTACCGTGGATGTTC
>CAYSXM010000042.1:0-12734 GCA_964434905.1 uncultured Pirellulales bacterium
AGAACGCGACGCACGCGCCACAGGATTGCGCGTGCAAACGCCGCCTTCGCGCGGAATTGGCCCAGGCCTCCCCGGCGGTCACCGCTGGCAGCCTGGCCGGGACCGATAGCTTGTTCCTGCGGGCCTGTCGTCGCGAGCCGTGCGAACGCACGCCCATTTGGCTGATGCGACAAGCCGGGCGCTATCTGCCTGAGTACCGCGCGATACGCGCCCAGACATCGTTTCTCGATTTGTGCAAGAACCCGTCGCTGTGCGCCGAGGTGATGATTACCACTGTGGAACGGTTGGGGGTCGATGCGGCGATTATTTTTGCCGACCTGCTCCCGATTCTGGAGCCGATGGGTTTCGAGTTGGAATTCGCCGTCGGCGAGGGCCCCATCATCCACAACCCGGTGCGATCATCGGCCGACGTAGACCGTGTGTTTGCCTTGGAAAGCGTCGAGTCGCTGGGCTTCGTGATGGACACCGTGCGGCTCACCCGGGCGGGGCTGCCGAGCCATATTCCGGTGATCGGTTTCGCGGGGGCCCCGTTCACCCTGGCCAGCTACGCGATCGAAGGAGGTTCGAGCAGACATTTCCTGCACACCAAGACCCTGATGTACCGCGACCCGGGAGCCTGGCACGAACTGATGTCGCGACTGTCGCGCAGCGTGACAGCGCTGCTCGTGGCGCAGATCGCGGCCGGCGCGCAGGCCGTGCAACTGTTCGATAGCTGGGTGGGTTGCCTGGGACCCGACGACTATGCCCAGTTTGTTCTGCCGCACACGCGCCGCGTAATCGACGGTCTGCCGGCGGGGGTACCTGTGATTCATTTCGCGACCGGAAACCCCGCCTTGCTGCCCCTGTTGGCGCAGGCCGGGGGCAGCGTGATCGGCATCGACTGGCGAATCGGGCTCGACGAAGCCTGGCGCCAGGTGGGCTACGATCGCGCGGTGCAAGGCAATCTCGACCCGACCGTGCTCTTTGCCTCGCGCGATGAGATCCGACGCCGCGCACACCAAGTGCTGGCGCAGGCTGCCGGTCGGCCGGGCCACATTTTCAACCTGGGGCATGGCGTGCTACCCCAGACCCCGGTCGACAACGTGCTGGAACTGATTGAAGCGGTGCGCGCCTGGCCCGGGAACAAATAACAGCATCGGCCTGACCATCGCGCGGACCCCCGCCGGTTGATCAGACACCTGTTCTCCGAGGGAGATTGCCACGGTGGCTGCGCCGCACTTCAGCCCACGCCGCATCGCGGTGTTAGGTGCCGGAATCTCCGGCCTAGCGGCGGCGCACCGCCTGGGCGAACTCGACCCCACGGTCGCGCTGCGTGTGTTCGAGCGCGGCAGCGTGCCCGGTGGGGTCTTGCAAACCGAAGAGCGCCAAGGCTATTTGCTGGAACGAAGCGCCGACAATTTCATCACCAACCTGCCCTGGGGGATCGACCTGTGCGGCCGATTGGGCCTGGCCGACGAACTGCTACCTACCAACCCCGTCGGGCGGAGGGCACTGGTGGTATTTCGGGGTCGGTTGGTGGAAGTGCCGGCCGGGTTCCAGTTGTTGTCGGCCGATCGCCTATGGCCCGTGGCGACCACTCCCCTGTTGAGCCTCGGCGCGAAACTGCGGTTGGCCGTCGAGCGCTTTCTGCCGGCGCGCCAGGGCGGCAGCGATGAAAGCCTGGCCGCGTTTGCACGGCGACGACTGGGGCGCGAGGTATTCGAGCGACTGGTCGAGCCGCTGGTGGCGGGCATCTACACGGCCGACCCCGAACGATTGAGCATGGCCGCCGCGCTACCGCGCTTCGTCGAATGGGAACAACAGCACGGCAGTCTGCTGGCCGGCATGCGCCATGCTGCGCGACAGCGTCGGGCTGCGGCCCGCGCTGCCGTCGGTAGCCGCGGCGCAACCGAAGGTCAGCCTGCCGACGACGCGGGCGCCGACGACGCGGGCGCGCGCTATCGCTTGTTCGTAGCCCCCCGGCGAGGCATGGGATCGCTGGTCGAGGCCCTGGTGGCGCGATTGCCCTTTGGCACGCTCGCCCTGGGGGCCCAAGTACGCGGAGTAAATCGCGATGACACAAACCACTGGCAAGTGCGCTGGTCACCGGCGAACGATCCGGGGGCGCCTGACGTGGTGGAAACCTTCGATGGCCTGGTCGTGGCGCTGCCCGCCCCCGCGGCTGCCAGTGTCGTCACCTCGCTCGATGCGGAGTTGGGACGTCAATTGGCCAGCATCGAATACGCCAGCTCGAGCGTGGTATGCTGGGGCTGCCGACGCTCGCAAATCGGCAATCCACTCGACGGTTTTGGGTTTGTCGTTCCCCGCGCGGAAAACCGGCGCATCCTGGCGTGCAGCTTTGGCAGCCAGAAGTTTCCGGGCAGAGCCGCCGCGGATCGCGTGCTGCTGCGCGTGTTCGTGGGCGGGGCCCGCCGGCCCGACCTGGCGGCGCTCGACGACGGCGCCTTGCGCCAACTCGTGGCCGAGGAACTAGGCCAGTTTCTCGCGCTGCGGGGCGAGCCAGAGTTGTTTCAGGTCGTGCGATGGCCAGGCGCCATGCCTCAATATCACCTGGGACACCTCGACCGGGTCGCGGCGATCGAACACCGCGTGGCGCAGCACCCCGGCCTGGCGTTGGCCGGCAACGCCTATCGCGGTGTGGGCGTGCCGCAGTGTATTGGCTCGGGCGAAGCGGCCGCCGAGCAGGTGATGGAGTCGTTGCGCGCGGCACTTCCGCGCGGCATGCATTGACGAACTCGACTCGTGCCACCGGCTCTGCCCTGTGTTCCGTGTGGCGCTCAGTCGTGTAGTAGTATTTCCGGGCAGGCCGCGTCTGGCAGTCCGTTGAAAAATGCCATGGTGGCATTTTTCAAGCTCGCCATATGCGGAGCACAGCTCCGCGCGGCACAAAACAACGACCTACTTCGCTGTTTTGACATCGCATCCAGGCGATGACGCCGGCGCGTCGAATTCTAGAACGGGCTGCTACAGGCCGCCGGCAGCGCTGGGGGCCGGGCTGCCGAGTAGCTCGACGATCTTGGATTCCAGGTCGCGCGCGTTTTCGTCGCTGGTGCCGACGCGCACCATTTGCACCTGGCCTAGGCGGTCGATCAGCACCATTTGCGGAATGCCCTCGACAACATAGTCGTCGTCGGCAGTACGGTCGGTGTCCGATTGTTTGGGCGCCAACACCGCGATGCGATGGGGCAGTTTGTAGTGTTTTGCAAAGCGCTCGATGGCGGCCGCCTCCGCGTCGTTGGAAAGGCCCTGCGACTCCACCGGCTCTCCCGCGCCGTCGTCGAAATCCATCTGATAGAAGTTGGTCACGCCCAGTACCACCAGGCCCTGGTCACCGAATTTCTCCTGCCACTCGATCAGGTGGGGGAATCCACGGATGCAGGGACCGCACCAGACGGCCCAAAAATCCAAAAGCACCACCTTGCCGCGAAGCTGGGCCAACGAGGTTGACTCGCCATTGGCCCACCGCGCGGCCCGGATTTCCGGGGCCAACTTGCCGATCAAGGCCGCATGAGGATCGGTCTCTCCAGCCGCGGAAACGTCGGCCGGCGCGGCGGCTTCGGCCGGCGTGGCGCCCGTTGACTGGGTGGCGCCGGTGTCTTCCGACCCCGCGGGCCCAGTGTGGCTGCAACCCTGCACCAGCGCCAACCAGCAGCAGGCTCCTAACCATGAAGTCCGTCGCATCGTAGGGTCTCCTGAATAAGGGGCTGGCACCCCAGGGGCGATGTGCCGCGCCACCGCGGCAGCCACGTGCCGGGGTTATCGTAACGCAGAAGGCGTGGCATCGCTATCGAAGGCGCGCACCTGCTTCCAATTGGCACGGTGTTCCTCGATGAATGTTACGTGGTCGGCCGACACCTGATAGGCGTCGTGCGCCGCGCGGTCAGCAAACACGATGTGCAAGCCCACGTCGAAGGCGCGGTCGTTGATGGGTCTGCTCAAATCGGCCAACAGACCCGCCGAAAAATACACCACACCAGGCTGATGCGCCAGGTATTTTCGCATTCCGGCCAGCAGCGTTTCCCGTGCGCCGGGCGAGTTGTCGTGCATCGTGAAGTAGACATTGTGTACCAAGTGCATGGCAAGCCTTCTCCGCTGAATTGGCCTGGTCCGCCGGCGCCGTTTACCTACCGCGCCAGGGTGGGGTGTCGTCGTCGTGTCGTTCACCGAGTGGTTCACTGCGTGGCGGTGGCCAGGCGTGTGTTTCGCTGTTCAAACATCCATGGCAAAACGCCCGCCGGGTCGTCGTAGGCGGGCGTCCAGCTATTGTGCCCCACTCCCGGCAATTCACTGTATTTCGGTTCGCCACCCGCCGCGCGCAGCGCCTCGACCATCCGCTGCGTCTGGCCCACCGGTACCACGTTGTCGGCATCGCCGTGTACCGCCCACACCGGCACGCCCACCAGCCGCGCCACCTGTTTCGGATCGCCGCCGCCGCAAATCGGCACGACCGCGGCAAACCATTCGGGGTGGCGGCAAGCCAGGTCCCAACTGCCGTAGCCACCCATCGACAGGCCGGTCAGCAGCACTCGCTCTCGGTCGATCGGTTCCGCAGCGAGCACCTCTGCCAATTGCCCCTCGACCGCTTGCATGACCTCACTCAACCCCTGGGTCGGTTCGCCTTCCGCGCGCCGTCCGGGCGAGTTCCACCACTTGCCCAAAGGGCACTGGGGCGCCAGCAAGAAACAAGGATATTGCTGCTGCATCTCTGGCAGAGCCATTTGCGCCGGCAGGTATTTCAACTGGTTGCGATTGTCGTCGCCCCGCTCGCCCGCCCCGTGCAGAAACAGCACCAGGGGATATTTTCGCCCCGGTTCCAACGTGGGGGGCCGGAGTAGCCGGTAGTGAAACTCATGCTCGGCGGAATCGCCTGCTGTCTGACGATAAGTGCGATCCTCGTACCGTGCTGCCAATTCGTCAGTTAACTCAACGCCGGAAATCGCCATCCACAAACCCATCCAAAGTACGGCCATCGGAATCCTCGTGTCTCAGGAGGGCGCCACCGGCCCTGCGACGCGTTCCACCAGCCGTTGTGATATCAGCCCGCCGCCCGGGGGGCAATTCCTAGTTGTCCGCCCACAGTTTCCCAGCCGCCCCGGCAACCACTACAATATGTGGCAAGTTGGCGGTGGCTTGCCGCGTGTCGTGTCGTGTTTCCCCGTCGCGTTTCTCGGAGACGTTCCTAGCATGCGAACGACCATGATTCGAGACCAAGGTCCCGTGTGGCCTGGGTTCTGCCGAGCGTTGCTGACGATGGCCATTCTGGCCACGGCGACCATTCCGGCACCGTCGGTGCGAGCGGCCGACGATGTCGGCGCACTGCTGGCCAAGGTGACCGAAGTCGGCCCGGCGGGCCAAGGGCACCGCGAGGCCACGGTTGCTTGGCGGAAACTTTCGCAAGCGCCCGCTGCCCGATTGCCGCAATTGCTGGCCGCGATCGACGGTGCCAACCCGCTGGCCGCCAATTGGCTGCGCGGTGCCATTGAAGCTATTGCTCAAACCGCGCGCGACCGTGGTCAACCGCTGCCCATGGCCGAACTCGAAAGCTTTTTGCACGACACGAGCCACGCGCCGCGCGCGCGACGTCTGGCCTATGAACTTGTGGCGATAAACGACCCCACGGCCGCCGATCGTTTGGTGCCCGGCTTCCTGAACGATCCCAGCGTTGAATTGCGGCGCGACGCCGTCGCGCGATTGCTGTCGGCCGGCGAAGCCGCACAGACCGCCGAGCGCGCCGCCGAGGCCCAGGCACTGTTTGAAGAAGCCTTGGGCGGAGCGCGCGACATGGACCAGGTCGAGCTTCTGGCCACCAAGCTCAAGGCTCTCGGTCGCGAGGTCGATCTGGCGCGGCACTTCGGTTTCCTGATGCAATGGAAGCTGTTGGGGCCGTTCGACAATACGGGCTCGGTGGCCTTCGACACGGCGTATCCGCCCGAGGAAAAGCTCGATGTAACGGCCAGCTATGAAGGGCGCGGCCAAACCGTGGCCTGGATCGACCACACCACGGCCGATCGGCTGGGAATGGTCGATCTGAACCAGGGGTTGGGCAAGCATAAAGGGGCCGTGGCCTATGCGACCACCTCGTTCGTGGCGCCCGAGGCGCGAGCGATCGAACTGCGATTGGGCTGCACCAACGCCAACAAAGTATGGTTGAACGGCAGACTGCTGGGCGGAAACAACTTTTATCATGCCGGCGAATTCGTCGATCAGTATGTGTTTCGAGGCCAACTGCGCGCCGGCGACAACCAGATTCTGGTCAAGGTATTGCAAAACGAGCAGACCGAGTCGTGGGCCCAGGTTTGGCAGTTCCAATTGCGGGTGTGCGACGCCGCGGGTACCGCGGTGCTGTCGGCAGATCGTGTGGCGCTGGCCGCGCCGGGGAAATAGCAGGCCACGCGCTGCACACCGGCCGCTCGCGCGGGAAGTGGTCGTGCGGTCGGTTGAGGTCGCGGGGGCAAGCGTGTTAAAAGGCCGGCCAAGTGTGTTTCGATGCCCGGCAACTGCCGGCCGTTCGGTCCGATTCAAGGAGAGCCTGTCATGCAGTTGAGACAAGTTGGCGCGGGGGTTCTGGCCCTGGTGGTGCTGTGCTCCTTGGGGGCCGATTGGCGGCAGTTTCGCGGCCCCGATCTGACTGGCGTCGCCAATGCTCCGCTGCCCACCTCGTGGACGGCCGAGGAAAACCGTGCTTGGCAAGCCAATCTGCCGGGCAAGGGGGTCTCGAGCCCGATCTTGGTCGACGGTCACGTGCTGATCACCGCCTCGAGCGGACCGAAGGAAGAACGGCTGCACGTGCTGAGCTTCGCGGCCAGCGACGGGCACCTGGAATGGGAGCGGCAGTACTGGGCCACGGGGCGAACTCTGTGCCACCCGACCAGCGCGGTGGCTGCCCCCACGCCGGCCAGCGATGGCCAACGCGTGTTCGCCTTCTATTCTTCCAACGACCTGGCCTGCCTCGACCTAGCGGGCAATTTGCTGTGGTTCCGCGGACTGACCCACGATTTTCCCACGGCCGCCAACGACGTGGGCATGGCCTCTTCGCCTGTGGTCACGGCCGACGTGGTGGTAGTGCAGGTCGAGTGCCAGGGCAAGTCGTTCGCCGCGGGCATCGACAAGCAGTCGGGTGAAACGCGGTGGGAAGTGCCACGCCAGAAATCGGCCAACTGGGCCTCGCCTGCCGTGGTGCGCGACACCCAGGGGCGCGAGGTGGTGTTGCTGCAATCGGGCGATCGCCTTACTGCGCACGACCCGGCCACCGGGGCGGAACGTTGGGTCCATCCAGAGAGCTGCTCGACCATTCCCAGCGTGGTAGCGGCGGGCGACCTGTTGTTGGTGCCTGGGGGTGGGCTGACCGCGCTGCGCGTGGGCGCCAGCGCACCGGAAGTTGTATGGAAGGAGTTGCGTCTCGACCCTTCGTCGGCTAGTCCCGTGGTGCGGGCCGAGCACGTCTATTCGCTATCCCGCGCCGGCGTGTTGAATTGCGCCGAGTGGGCCACCGGCAAGCTGGTGTGGCAGTTGCGATTGAAGGGTCCTTTCTGGGCCACGCCGTTGATCGCTGGCGACTATCTATACGCCTTGAATCAAGATGGATTGGCCCAGGTGGTGCGCTTGGGCGCGACCGGCGAAGAGGCGTTCACGTTCGAGTTCGGCGAGCCGGTGCTTGGCTCGCCCGCCGCGGCCGACGGCGCGCTGTATGTACGCGGCGAAAAACACCTCTGGAAAATCGCCAGCCGTTAACGCTCATTTTTCCCGCCGCGCACTAGCAACTAGTGCGCTGTCACAACTTCATCTGGGAAGTAGGGCAGTAGCCGGTTGCTCAGTCAACGCGAAGCCCCTGGTTTCACCTGGTGTGACCCCCGGCCGCTTTCGATGGCGCCGATTTTCGCGCCGCGCCTAAGTTTCGGGTCAACTTGTGCAGTCGAGATACCGATTTAGTCGCCGAGGAAACCTATTCCGGTTAGGCGGACCTTTCCGTCATCGCCTTGGGTTTCCCAGTTTACGCCAATCGCCCTGTGCCACAGGTCTCATGAAACGGTCGCGTCATCAACGGCGAACTGCGATGCGCGCCCCGGGCGAGGGGGCAGCAATCGAGGTGCGCGTTGACGATGCGCACATTTTTGCCGGAGCCGATAGCGACGCCGGGGCACCATTGGCCGAGGATTTCGTCCCCCTCGAGGCCGGCGAGCTTCCATTGGCCGCCGCGCACGACGAGCCGGACGCATCACAGGGCATGGCCGCACTTGCCGATTGGTCGAGCGATGACGCTCCCCAGCGTGTTCTGCGAATGGAGCGACAGGCGGCCGAGTTGGGCGAGTACCTGCGCGCCCGCAACAGCGAACTCGACCGCCGTGAAGCGCGTTTCAATGCCCAGGTGGCGGCGATTGAAAACTCGACTCGCGTGGCCCGGCTGTGGACGACCGAACAACAGCATGCGCTCGACGAGCGCGCCGGGCAGTTCACGGAACAGGCCGCGGTGCTTTCGGAACGAGCATCCGAGCTAGCCGCGGCGGAGCAATTTTTGCAATCGGCACGTCGCGACCTGGAACGCGAGATCGACACCCGCGCGGCGGGCCTGGATCGCCGCGCCGAGGAATTGACCGCCTGGGGCCTGCGACTTGAACGTTCCCAAACCGCGCAAGCGGTCCAGGCCGCGGCCGATCAGGCGCGCGCCCTACAATCTGCCCGCGACCTGCTGGCCGAGCGGCAGCGACTCGACCAACAGCGGGCGGCTTCGCTGGAACAGGTGCGCCGTGCGCTGCTCGATCTGGAACGGCAGCGATTGGCGTTGGAACAAGCGGCCGCCGAAATCGATCACCGCCACGAGGTACGCACGGCCGAACTGTGTTGCCTGGCCGATGGGGTTTGGAATCGCGAGCGCGCGGTGGCCATTCAGGAACGAGAATTCGAGCGATTGGGCGCCGAGCTCGATACCAAGCAACTCGAGCTGGCACGCGCTCGCCGCCAACTGTTCGACCAACGTCACCAATTCGAACATGCACAGCAGGCCGCCGAGCGGCAGCTCGCCGACCGGCGACGCCAATTCGATACCGACTTGCGGCACAAGTTCGCGGAACTCGATCGGCTTCGCGAATCACTGGATGGGCGGGCCGCCGCGCTGGATCGCACGCGCGACGAACTCTGGAACACCCACCGCGAACTGCTGGAAACGCGTTTGGCTACCGAGGAGCTGTGGGCCCAGATGGCCGGACGCATGGCCGGCGCCACCCTGCCGCGTGCGGTGGCCCAGGCGCGTCGCCAGTTGGCGGGGCATTTCCGTTTGGCGCAACAGGATCTCGAGGCGCGGCGAACCGAACTCATCGACGTGCAAGTGCACGTTCGCGACGAGATGGAGCGCCTGTTGCTGCGGCGCCGCGAACTCGACACCTGGCTGGCCACCCGAGAGGTCGAGCTGGAGCAACGCGCCGCGCATCTCGAACAGGCACGTGAGCACGAGCCGGTCGCCAGCTTGTGGCCGGAATTGGTCGGGCGAGACGCCGCCTAAGCTTCCAAGCACTCGCTTACGGGCGCGACAGGGTGTCGCTTAGCGATGGACCATTGGTGCTCGGCGCGGCACCTTCGTCGCCCGCCAAGCGAACCGCCTCGTTCACCAGGGCCACCGCCCCTTGGAGTTCGTCGGCGTTGAAGTAGGGCTGCGATATGCCGCCGATTCGTTCAATGCGTTTGGCGGCCAGTTCTTCCCACGACAATCCACTGGCCAAATGCCAGGCCGCCGCCTGCGCGGCACGCTGTGAAAACTCGCCCGTCCCCAGCAGTTCCAGCAGGCGATGCACGCGGGTGTCGGTAGTGAACTCGCTCACGGGTCGAATCTCGTAGGGAATCGCCGCGCGTGGGTCGTCCTTGCCGTGCTCCAGGCAAACGCAGTCGACCTCGATTTTGGCCAGCCTCTCGGCGGGAATATTGAATTGACCGCCACCACCGCCGAAACCTCCGCCACCACCGCCACCGCCGCCAAGCCCGCCGCCTAGACCTTGCGATTGTCCGCCACCACCGCCAAGTCCGCCGCCTCCACCGCCACCCAAGCGCCCACCACCGCCACCACCAAACCCACCGGCACCCAGTTGCGCCAGAACCGGCGTGGCCGCAAACGCAGCCGGCAGTTGCACGTTCAGCGGTTCACCGGCGCGATTGCGCAACAGTAAATTGGCCGCTTTGGAACTCTTGGCCACGAACTTCACCTCGAGTTGACCGCTGGCCATCGCCGCGAACAGCTCTACTGTCGTGGCCTGCGGATCGACCGGCCCCATCGACTTGCGCCGCTTACTGCGCTCGGCCGCGCCGGAACCCATGGGCAATAGAGTCAGGACCAACGCCAAGGCCAACCAGCCTCGGAAACCGACAAGCGTACGCGACATGAATAGTGCGCCTCTGTCAGACGTTCTGTTGCGCAATGGACAAGACCGCTACGCCGGGGGCGAGACCTGCTAGCCAGTCGGGCCGACCCGCGCGGTGGCCCCAGGCAACACGCCGAGTCCAGGCGGTCTACCGATTTAGCCTAATTTAACCAGTCGCCGAAACCAAGCAAAATCCGGTGCCTGTCCCCAGCGCGAAACCCGGCACTGCGTGCGGTTCCAGCTAGGGTTCGGCCATGATTGCAAGGCGGCCGAAGTCCGTAACTCTTTATATTTACTTATCTTACGATTTGGCAACGCCCAGTCAGCCCAGGCCGCGGCGGAGCGGGTGGCTGAAATGGACCCTGTTTTTCGGACCACGAGGGTGGTTTTCTTGGATGATGGTCAGCGGGGCTTGCGAGGGGGTCAGCTTTGCAACGCTCCTGGGTACAAGCCCGCGAGTGTGGAGTAACTCTACTGCTGCTTCGGATCATCGACCGCGCGCATGGCCTGGGCGACTTGCCTGCGGCTGGTCAACCAAAATGGCACGCCGAGCGCCGCCAGCAAGATGGTGAACAGGCGATAGACAAACGCCACGAGCAGCCCTTGCCCTGCCGCGACGCCTGGCACGCTGGAAGCTTGCACGTACAGAAAATCCATCGCCCCTTCGAATGCGCCCAGCCCCATCGGCAACAGTGGAATCGCGCCGGCCACCATCGCCAAGGGCACGATGATGAAGTGGTCGATCGCGGCGGGCCAGACCAGGGCCGGCAGCGCCCGAGCCACAAAGTACAGACCCAGCGTGACCAGCAAATGCACTGCCAGGCTGAGCAACACCGCCACCACCAGTACCGGGAACCGGCGGCGATACATGCGCACCGCGCCGATCAATTGCCCAATGGTGTGCCCCACCCTAGGCAGCCCGGTCAACGCTTCGGACAGGGCCCCCTGCGTGAAGCCAGGCACAAGCATCATCATCACGGCGATGCCTCCGGCGGCCGTGGCACACAATGTGGCCTGGCTCAGCAATACAATCTGGGCATCGCCAGAGTGCCACAACCGGCTATAGACAATGCAGCCCGATGCGACCAAGAACAGCCCGTACAAACCGATCACGCGATCGACCACCACGGTGGCCACGGCCTCGGCGCGCCGGCCTGGTTGCTCTTGGGCAATGAAGACTGCCTTGAACAGGTCGCCTCCCACATTGCCGGGCGAAATGAAATTGAACAGGTAGCCCAGGAACCCGAGCCGAAACGCGTCGAGCAGTCGGAATTCGAGCTCCAGCGCCCTCACCAGGAGAAACCAGCGCGCGAACGAAATGCCCAGGGCAGCCATGCTGCACAGCCAGGCCCAGACCAAGAATCGGAAATCCTTGGTTTGGGCCGACAGATCGGCCAAGGCGGGTTCGCGTCGAGCTTGGGCCACGAGAAAGGTCAGGATCGCCAGCGAAACCGCCAGCATGGCGAGCTTGAACCAGCGACCCATCAGCGATCGAACCTCCGGGCCAGCACCGTGTGGGGGCGCTGCGGGAATTGCTACCCCGGGCACTCCGAGTTGGTCGCCGCGCGAGGCACTGCCGCCACACGCCAGGGGCCCACGCCAGACACCCAGCCCGGTGGCAGGCCAGATGCTTAGCGCTTCGAGAACTGGGTGCCACGCCGCGCGCCGCGAAGACCGTATTTCTTTCGCTCTTTCATGCGGCTATCGCGCGTCAGATGGCCGGCGTGGCGGAGCACTTCCGTGGTTTGCGTATCGAACTTGAGCAGTGCGCGGGCGATGCCCAACTTGATCGCGCCAGCCTGCGACGTGGGGCCCCCGCCGTGAACCTTCACGCGCACATCGATCACCCGCACCTTGTCACAGTCGTGCAGCGGGGCCAACACGTCGGCTCGCTCGCGATCCGAGGGGAAGTAATGCGACAACTCGCGATCATTGATCACGATCTTGCCCTGCCCGGCACGAATGCGCACCCGTGCTACCGCCGTCTTACGTCGCCCCGTACCCAATGTGTCTTTCGAGGGAGCTACGACCATCTGGAATTCCGAATCTGTGGGGGCCTAATGACTGTGGGGTGCGATTCGCCTGCGGCGGATCGGCTACGACTTCTTTTTTTCCGGCTTGATCTTTTTCACCGCCACTTGTCGTGGCTGGGGTGTCTGTGCCTGGTGCGGATGCGAATCGCCAGCGTAGATCTTGAGCTTGGAGAGCATCTTGATCGCCAGCTTGTTCTTGGGCAGCATGCGGCGCACCGCTTCGCTCAGCACGCGTTCTGGGTGCTCGGCCAGGCGGTCGCCCGCCGTTTCCGAACGCAAGCCCGGGTACCCGGTGTTCCAGGTATAGCGTTTTTGGGCCCACTTGTTGCCGGTGAAGACCACCTTCTCGGCGTTG
>CAYSXM010000043.1:0-12685 GCA_964434905.1 uncultured Pirellulales bacterium
CTGCGCCGGTCGGCTCTGCGTCGACGTCGCTCATCGGGCGTTGTTGTAGAACAGGGTCGCCTTCGTCGCTTGCCAAACCCAGCATCAACGACAAGTGGCCACCTGCCGAGCCACCTGCCACGCCCAGTCGCTGTGGATCCAAGCCATATTCCGCGGCGTGGTGTCTCACGAACCGCGCGGCCCGCTCGATATCGGCGATGCACTCAGGAATGGTGTACTTTGGCTGGCTGCCGTGGACCACGGCCAGCACCTGATAGCCCGAGCCCAACAGCGCCGTCATGAAGGCGGGATTGATCGCTTCGTGCGAAGAGAACCATCCGCCGCTGACAATCAACAGCACGCCGGCGCCGTTGGGTGCCGCTTTCGGCACGAAACGATCGAGCGTCAGGGCAGTGCCATATTTACGATGATAGATAATATCTTCGTGCCGGGTGAAGTTGGGTTCATCTGCCCCCACGGCCGATGCGCCGCCCATGGAGAGCACGACCAGAACCAGTGCCCGCAGAACCAGTGCCCTCTGTCGAACGTTCATGTTCCCCTCCGTGGCCCGGAATTGCCGCCACGCGCACGAGTTTCACCGCCACGAGCACGAGTTTCACCGCCACGTTGGCGAGATGAAGCATGGGGGTTGCTTGCCGGGCGGGCCAATGCGCCGCTCCCGCACCACCCAGAACATAGCCAGCTTAGCGGCCGAGCAGTTCGCGGTACAGTTGGGTGTGTCGCGACACCATGGCGGCAACACTGAACTCGGCCAGCGCGCGGCTCCGTCCGGCCTCGCCCCATTGCCTCGCGAGAGCGCGGTCGTTCAACACCCGCTGCGCTCCGCGGGCCAATTCGGCCCGGTCGCCCACCGGCGCCAGCCAACCAGTTTGGCCGGGAACCACCAGATCGCGGTTGCCGGGAATATCGCTGGCCACCACAGGCACGCCCGCCACCATGGCTTCGAGGATCACGTTGGGCAGGCCTTCGTAGCCACTGGCCAGCCACAGTAGATCGAAGTGCGGCAATAGCGCCGGTACATCGGCACGATGGCCCAGGAAATGCACCTTGTCCTCGATCCGCACCTGGCGGCGGTAGCGCTCCAGCGCCGACCGCTCGGGCCCATCGCCAATCACCAGCAGGTGTACGTCGTCGCGCACGACCTTCAACAAGTCGGTCGCCCAGATCAAGTCCTTCACACGCTTTTGCGGCCACAGCCGGCACACGGCACCAATCAACCGGGCAGAGGCGGGCAAGCCCAATTCGTTCAGCAGTTGTCCGCGCCCCAGCGTGCTCGGCACCGCCGGCAGCACGCCGTTGGGAATCAGCGTGAATTTTTCCGCGGGCAGGCCCGCCGCCACGTAGAAATCGCGGATGCCCGAGCTGTTGACCACGATACGATCGCTGCGTTGGGCCAACCGCCGGTCGAGCCACAGTTCGTGCGAGGCTTTCCACTGGTCGACACAACGCTCAGCGGCCACCAGGTGGGGTACGCCTGCCGCGAGCGCCGCGACACGCCCATAACTGTTGCCGGCGAACAACCACGTATGCACCAGCGCGGGGCGCCGCGCGCGCAGCAATTGGACCAGCCGCCACATGGCCCGGGGATCGAGCCGTTGTGACTTGCCGATCACGGTGACGGGAATGCCCGCTGCCGCCAAAGGGGCTGCCAGGGGACCGCCCCGAGTGAGCGCCACCACCTCGACCTCGAACTCGTCGCGCGGCAGACCGGACGCCAGCAGCACGAGCTGCTTCTCCGCGCCCGAGCGGTCGAGTGAGGGAATGATCTGGACGATTCGATCGGGCACGGGCGACGTGGTGGGGCTAAGGACCAGACAGCAGGCGCTGGAACAACTCTAGGTGATCGTCCGCGGTTTTGGCCAGAGAGAATGCTCGCGCCACGCGCTCGCGCGCCGCGGTGCCCAACCGTCGCGCAAGGGCAGAGTCGGCCAGCAACCCCGAGATGGCTGCGGCCCAGCCTAGCGGTGCCCGGGCCGGTACCAACCAGCCTTCGACGTCGTGGGTCACGGCGGTGCGGTTGCCCGGAATGTCGCTGGCGACTATGGGCAGACCGCCGGCCATGGCCTCGAGCAATGACAGCGACAGCCCTTCGACCCAGGAGGGCAAGACGAACAGGTCGGCCGCGGCCAGCACTTCGTCGACCGTATCGAAAGCCCCCGTTAGCGCGACGCAATGTTCCAGATCCGCGGCTTGAATGCGACGCAGCAGGTCGGCTCGCCAGGGTCCTTCACCCACCAGCCACAGCCGGGCCCGGGGGTGCCTGGCCATCACGGCCGGCCAGGCTTCGATCAGGTCGCCCAGACCCTTGGCCTCGTCCAGTCGTCCGGTATAGACCACCAGCGGCGCGCCAGGTGCCAGCACCACGCCAGGCAGCACGTGGGCCAGCGCCGCGCGTGCGGCCGATTTCGACGCATCGCTTCGGGCCGGGGGCAGACGCACGCCATTGGGCACATAGTGCAGGCGCTGCCGCGGAAAACCGGCGGCCACTAACTCGGAGTGAATCGCAGGGCTGGGTGCTACCAATGCCTGGGCCTGGGCACAGCGCCGCTTGATGCGCGCGCCGCACGGCGCTTCCAGTTGCCAGTGCGCATCGCCCGTCAGTCCCGCGCCTTCGGCGCGTAGCACCACGGGCCAGCGGCCGCGCGCGGCGCCCAGCGCGGCGTAGGCATCGTGCTTCAACATCGAAACGTAAACCAGGTCGAACGTGTCCTGGTGGGATTGAAACCAGGTGCCCAGGGCCCGCATGTATTGCCAGGTGCCCCACCACCGGCGGGTCGATTGTGCCAGACGCACGACGCGCACCCCGCGGTGTTCGATCTCGGGGGGCCAATCGGGCGACCAGCGCGCGGTGAGAATCGTGGTCGGGCATCCGCGTTCGTGAAAGGCGGCCGCCAACTGCGCCGTCGCGCTCTCCGCGCCCCCCACCAGGGGCCAAAATCGGCGCGACACGAGCACCAGCCGGGGCGACGTCACGGGCCGGGCTCCGGGGCGACCAGATCGCCCGGATCGAGCGCCGCCACATAAGGCAGTTGGCGATAGTGGTCCGCGTAGTCCATGCCGTAGCCCACCACGAACTCGTCTGGAATCTCGAACACTACGAAGTTGGGTTGCAATACCACCTCGCCCCGCCCTTGCTTGCGCAGTAACACCGCCGAGCGAATCGACAGCGGGCCCAAGTCGTCGATCTGCTCGATCAGCCCGACCAGCGTATGACCAGTGTCGAAAATGTCGTCTACCAACAGCACGCGACAGCCGCGCAGGTCGGGTAGCAGATCGGCCGAAATGGCCAACGCACCCGGCCGCGTGGCCAGGCCACGATAGCTGCGGGCTTGCACCAGCCCCACCCGCAACGGCATGTGCAGTTGGCGGATCAGGTCGGCCAACAAGATCAAGCTGCCGGTCAGCACGCCGACAATGGTGAGCGGTGTCTCGCCATAGGTGTCGTTGATCTGTCGTGCCAGCCGGGAAACCCCGGCTTCAATTTGTTCCGCGCTGAGCAATTCCCTCATGATGTGTTGCCCCCAGCAAGTCGCGGTTGCCGTGCCCTCGGCAACCTGGGCGTATTGTAGTCCGAGGGGACGATCCGTGCGCGGCTGGCCGACAATTCGGAAGGGGCACTGGCACTGGCAATGGCAAGATTTCAGGTGCGGTTTAGCAGCTCGGCCAGGTGCAAGCACTCGATCGGGTGCCCCTCGCGGCGCAATTTGCCTTCGATATTCATCAAGCACCCGGCGTCGGTGGTGACCACGGCCGAGGCACCGCTGGCGCGAATCGCTCGGGCCTTATCGGCCACCATGGCGCCCGATACTTGGGGGTAGCGCACCGCGAACGAACCGCCAAAACCGCAGCACTGGTCTTGCCGTTCGAGTGGTACGTAGACGGCGCCGGCCACGTTGGCGAGCAAGCGTTCCACGTGGTCCACCAACCCCATGCCGCGTAGATGGCAGGCATAGTGATAGGTCAACCGGCCCTCGTACCTGGCCCCCACATCTTCCACGCGCAGCCGGTTCACCAGGAAATCGCCCAGTTCAAAGGTGCGTGCCGCAAGGTCTTCTGCACGCCCGCGCTCTGCGGGATCGTCGGCAAACAACAGCGGATACTCTAGCTTGACCATGGCCGCGCACGAACCCGACGGCGTGACCACCGGCTGCGATCCGGAGAAAACACCCAGCGTGTGCTGGGCCTGAGCCCGGGCCAGATCGCGAAATCCGCTGTTGAAAAACGGCTGCCCACAACAGGTTTGCGCTGCGGGAAAATCGACCTCGTGCCCCAGCCGGCGCAACAGCGCCACCGTGGCCCGGCCGGCCCCGGGACGAAACACGTCGCCCAAGCAGGTAATCATTAGCGAAACACGCATGCCCGCATGATAACGCGCGCACTGCCCAAGAGCAGGTGCGGCCGGTGAATCGCAGGCACCCGCCACTCGCCGGGGCTCAAGGGGGGCAGGCCTTCATTTTCCGGACAGCAACTGCCCCGCGTGCGACCAGGTGCGCACCGGACCCTGCAACTGGCCCCCACGATAGTCGGCCTGTTTGGCCAGTTGGCCGTTGGGGTGCCAGTGTTCGAAGTGGCCATCTTTCTCGCCACGGCGCCAATGGCCGATCGAGCGGCGCGCGCCGGAAGGCCAAAACACGTCGAGCTGGCCGTGGTTTTGTTCGCGGCCATCGAGGCTGACCCACACCTCGCGACGCACTAGCACGGCCCCCTGTTCGTCGCGCTGCCAACGTACTTCCGCGTGGCCACAACGGGTGGCCAGCGCGAGGAAACCCGTCGTGGCTGCTACCGCGGCCAGTGTCACTAGCGCCAAAAGCGGTACCAATCGCCGCACAGAATTGACCTTCGAGAGCCCCCGGTGCAAGGTCTGGTTGGCCCACGCACCCGCCACAGGGAAACTGCCGCACACGGCAGGCTGCACTCGAAAAGTGTAGCTCACTCTTCGATTGCCGGCGGGCTGCGCCGTGCGGCAATGTGCATCGGCAGAAATGTCTATTTTTCCGGTCGACGCCTTGGCCCCACGTCCGTCACGCGGGGCTGGTCTCGGAAAGGTTTGCCACCGACACTCGACCGGTCACTGCTGATGTAGCTGCCAGCAGAAGGCTCACGAATAACTCAGGCTAGGGATATCAGGGCCACGCCGAGCCGTTCAACACCGCGGCGCAGCCGCCGTTCAATACCGCGGCGCAGGCATTCAATACCGCGGCGCAGCCGCCGTTCAATACTGCGGCGCCGAGGGAGCCTCAGACGGCGCAGCTTCAGCCGGTGGCGCGGCGCTGTCAGCAGATCCCGGCGCGGTATCCGTGGGGGGCTCGGCGGGTGGTTCCACCGGCGCAGCCGGCTCGTCAGTCGGTGCCGCCGGCTCGTCAGTCGGCGCAGCCGGCTCGTCAGTCGGTGCCGCCGGCTCGTCGGTCGGCGCCGCCGGTGCAGCCGTGCCGGAAGGTTCTGTCGGCAGTGCGTTTTCCAGTTGGTTCAGTTCCTCGGTGGGGCTGGCCGGGGCAGCGCCGGCCGCTTCGGCCTTCTTGGCTTGCACCGCATCGGTGCGCGCCAAATGGATCTTGCGATACACCTCGTCGGAAATCACGTAGTACCAATCGGCGAAGCGGTCATTCAGATCCTTGACCTTTTTCTGTCCGGCAGTCACCTGCTGCTGGTACTCGTCTTCCTTACGCTTGTTCTCGCGTTCGATGCGCTTGCGTTCGGCGTCGGCCGACTCGGTGGCCTCGTCTGCCTTCTTATCGGCTGTAGTCGGCTCGGCCGCGCCCGTGGCGGCGGCGGCCGCATCCGTCGTCGCCGGGGGAACGGGTTCCAGCACGGGCTTGGTAAGTAGCTCGTCGTTAAACCGCGCGGTGACAAAGATATAGCGGTTCGAGCCCTGCGCATCGGTTTTGGGCGCATTCGGATCGGCGGCCGCATTCGGATCCGTGGCAGTCGGGGGCGGTTCGGTCGCGGCGGCCCCTTGTTCGGTGTCCACGGCGACTTCGCCAAACCGCAACATGTATTCCACGCCGTCCTTGGTCTGTACGACGATCTCGCCTTCGTTGGAATACAACTGGCCTTCCACGATCAGGAACCCGCGGCTGGCCAGCGACACCATCGCGGTGCGATCGATCTGAATCCCTTCCTCGGTACGCAGGTCACGGCTCAGACCGGCGGGCTTGCGCTGCACGTCGACAATTCGCAAATCGTCGAGCGCGTTGCGCATATCGGTCAGCTTGGTGTTGTTGGGTTCCTCGGCCTCGGCCAACCCATCGAGAGACCACTTGGCCTCCTTGTCGTCGTATTTCAAGTCGAGCAGATCCCCTTGGGCAATCCGCTGGTTCACTTCGTCGATCGAGTAGTTGTTCAACACCACGCGGCGAATGTCGAACCCGTTCAGCTTGAGCAAGTCTTTTTCGATCCAATCCTCGAACTTGGAAGACAGCTTGGCCGCGTCGACTTTGCATTCATAGACCACGTTCTGCGTCGGTACGCGCACATAGCGCAGTCCGGCGCGGTCTTTCACTTCCTTGCCGATGATGAATTCGGCCAGCACCTTGTCTTGCTTGTCGGCCATGGCCACGTACATGCCCACGCCCGACGCCCCGGCGTCGGCCTTGCGTGGATCGACCACGCCATAGGCCGGATGCGAGCCTGGCAGGTCGCTGATCAGGCCGAGCTTCTCCAAGTCGACAATCGTGGCCGCGGCCTGGCCCAACTGTTTCTCGGCATCGGCCGGATAGTCCAGCTTGGAGGGCAATCGCCACACGCTGTCGACCTTGGCTACCTTGAACGGTTGCAGTTGGCCGGTGGTTTCGTCGTAACGCGTGATCTCCAGGCTGGTGGCGGTGAGCGGATCGGTAAAGTCTGGAAAAAACTTGCCGTGCGCCTGCTGGTCCGGATCGGCGGCGGTTGTCGATCTGCCGGGCCGCGTGAGAAACGCCGCCCCCAACACTGCCACCGCTAGCCCCACGAACACCATTGTCTTCACGGACTCACTCATCGAAACACCCTTGCCAGAAACGGAATCTTCCGACCTTCCACTCACGCTGACCCCGGCCCCCCGCGCGGCGCACCGGTACCACGCAACCGAAACCTACAACCTGGCTTACCGCAGTCGTGATCGCTGCACGCCTTCCTTCTCACGAGAACGCCGGTTGAAATACACGGCCACGCCCAATAGCAGGGGCAGCACCGGGGGGAGCAAGACGGCCACCATCTTGAAG
Organism: uncultured Pirellulales bacterium; assembly: GCA_964434905.1. GTDB lineage: Bacteria > Planctomycetota > Planctomycetia > Pirellulales > CAYNRE01 > CAYSXM01. The sequence continues at coordinate 7,200 of CAYSXM010000043.1, forward strand.
GCGTCTTGCACCGACTCGGTCTTTTCAGCCAGGTTCTGTTCGATTTTCTTAATGTCGCGGTCTCGGTTCTGCTTCAACTGCTCGAAACGTTTTTCCAAGCGGCGCTGGCCGGTTTCCAAGGCACTCTGCACCATCTGCGAGAGGGCCAGCGAGTCGACATCGTTGCGCTGCCGCAACTGTTCGATTTCGCCATCCAATTTCGACTGCTCCTTGGTGCGCTCGTCCTCGAACTTCTTGAAAAACTCCCCCCGCGCCTTGTCCGCGTTTTCTCTCGCGGCACTGGTCCACTGGTCGATCGCCGTCAGCGTGCGATGCACCGGCCGTCGCTTGCGAATCTCCACAAAGCGATCGTCACGCGACAACACGTCCAGTACGTTCAACACAAACGTCACGTTGTCGAGCGCCAAGTTGACCTCGGCCTCGGGGTCGTCACCACGACTTCGCAAGGCGAAAAACGCCGAATACAAGCAATCAATGTCCGCCACGAGCACCACGTTCAATTCCGCCTTCTCCGTCGGCTTCGTTTCGCCACCGGGCGCCGCCTCACCGGGCGTCGCCGGTTCGGGCGTCGCCGGTTCGGGCGTCGCCGGTTCGGGCGTCGCCGGTTCGGCCGGAGGTTCGGCCAACGCGGCCGCCGCCTCGATCACACCACCACTCGGCCCGGCCCCATCGCTCGGCCCGGCAGGCGGCGCTGCCGTGTTGCCAGGCGCGCTTTCCGCCGGAGCGTTGTCACCTGCCGCCGGCGCGTTGTCACCTGTCGCCGGCTCTGCCGCGGCATCGGCCTGGGCCAGCCGGTAGCCAGCGTCCGACATTTCGAAAATCGTCTCCTTCAGCTTGCCGTGTATGTGCGCCGCCAGCACATAAGGTTGGCCCGTAGGACGCAAGAAACGCGCCGGGTTCAACTCGCCGCCACGGCCCAGAAAGTCGGGCTGAATCACCTCGTCATAGGCCACCACCCCAGTGTCTTCGCCAGTGCGCACCAGCGGCGTGAAATCAAGCCCCGAAATATTGGCCTGCGTCAGGAAGCCGGGAAACAAGAACAGCATCTGCTGGAGCTTGGAGCTGATATCGTCGCTGTCCTCAAATGGCTCACGCTGGCCGGCACCGTCGTCGACGAACACAAATTCCTTGGGAAATTGCGCAATCTTCGGATACGGGTTGTAGTTCTGCCAAACCACCTGGCGATCTGAAAAACTTACCCCCAACAGGCTCCACAGCGCGGCGATGTTTCCCTTGGGCGGTGGTGGCCCCTGGTTCATCATCATGCCCCCCTGCGGCTGCTTGGGGGCGCTGGTGGCCGGCACGCGCGAGTCGAGATAGGGAAACGGATCCTCGAACACCGCGGTCGGCTGTCCAGATTTCATCGCGGCCAGGAAGTTGTCTAATTGTTGCTGCGACAGCGACGAAGGCTGCACGGCCAGTAGGACGTCGTATTTTTCAGTGATGGGGCTGTCGGCGTTGACTTGCACCACTTCGTACTGCTTTTCCAACTCCTCGATGATCTGTTCGTTGGGCGTGCTCGACATCGACTGCATGTCGAACCCGCCGTAAAGCTTGGCATCGGTCGTCAGCACGCCCACCTTTTTCCGCTGCTGCTGGCTGAGCGTCGCGATCGACCGCACCAGTTCGTATTCGATCGGCGTGCCGCGATCGACAAACGGAACCACCACCCGGTCCAGCTCGCAAGAACAGGCCACGCCCAGGAAAATATCTTCGACGTTCATTGCCCCACGCGTGCGGCTCGACACACGCTGACCCTTGATCTCAAACTGCTCCTCGGCACGCTGCGCTTCGGCGCTGAGCGGCTCGGTATCGTGAATGCTCACCAGCACCCGACCCGGCGCGCGGGCTTCCAGCTCGCGTAGCGTCGACAACAGGTTCAGCCGCACCGTGACATACGACTCGGGCACGTGCGGGCTGATAAAGGCTTCGATCCGCACCGGGCGGCTCGGGTCGACCTTTTCCACCAAGGCCACCGATTGGGGCGACAACGAACTGAGTTGTTCGCTGGTCACGTCGACGCGTGCGTCGTGCCGGGCCAGCAGGCTGATCGACCCGATGGCGATGCCGATCAAGGCTATGCCCCGCGCAAAATAGTGGCCGATCAACGACTGACCGTCGCGGCCGCCTAGCCAGTGGCGCCGGCCAATCAGAATCACGCACACATACAGCATCACTGCCACAATGGCCACGAAATAGGCCACCCCCGACAAACTGACCACCCCCCGGCCGAAATCACGGAACTGCTCGGCCAGGCTCCATTGTCGGACTCCCGCCGAAAGCGTCGCCCCCAACGAGCCCGACAGCGCATCGGCCCGCGAGGCAAACGCCAAGGGAGCGTTGAACAGCGCGCCCAGAATGAAGCCCACGGTCAGATTCCCAGTCAGGAACGAGGCACTCATGCCCACGGCCAGCATCGCTAGCCCCACCAGCCAATAGCCCACATAGGTGCCTGCCAACAACCCCCAGTCGGGTTTTCCCAGCACGCTCAGGGCCACGACGTTGAACAGTGAAAACAACAGCGACACGGTGAAAATCGCTTCCGCCGCCAGGTACTTGCCCACCACCACGTCGAAGTCGCTGGCCGGAATGGTCAGCAGCAGTTCGTCGGTGCCCTGCCGGCGCTCCTCGGCCCACACGCTCATGGTGATGGCCGGAATGAACACCAACATGATGAAGGGGAAATAGCGATTCAATTGGTCCAGGTTGGCCAGGTTGGCGTTGAAAAAATCGGTCGGCCAAAAAGCCGCCACGCCGCTGAGCAACACAAACAGGCAAATGAAGACGTAGCCCGTCGGATTGCTGAAATAGGCCACAAAGTTCCGACGGAAAATCGCCCGCACCACATGCAAATTCATGGACGCCACCTGTCAAATACGTGCGCTGTTACACCCATTGTCACGCGCCGCGAGTCTGCCCACGCGGGGCCCTGCGCCGGCCGCCCGACCACCTGTTACTTGCTGCTACTTGGTACCACCGCTGAGCGCATAAAACTGCTCTTCCAGCGGCTTGCCTTCGGCCATCAGATCGGATGTCGACCGATCGGCCACGAGCCGCCCCTCGCTGATAAACAGCACCCGGCTGCACATCGCTTGCACTTCCTGCAAAATGTGCGTCGAGAGCAAGATGGTCTTGCTCTGGCCCAGCTTTTTGATCGTCTCCCGCACCTCGCGAATCTGGTTCGGGTCGAGACCCGCGGTGGGTTCGTCCATAATCAACACGTCGGGTTCGTGCAGCAGTACCTGGGCCATACCCACTCGCTGCCGATAGCCCTTGGACAACTTCCCAATCGCCTTGCCAATCACCGCCCCCAGATCGCACAACTCAATCACCGCGTCGATCCGGTCGCGGCACCGGGCGCCCGAGATGCCCCGCGCGTCGGCGAAAAATTGCAGAAGCGAGCGGGGGGTCATGTCGGCATACAACGGCCCGTTTTCCGGCAGATACCCCAGCCGCTTGGCACCCGCCAAACGCTCCTGGGCCATGTCGTGGCCCGCAATTCGGGCTCGCCCTTCCGACGGGCTAAGGTACCCCGTCAGCAGTTTCATCGTGGTGCTCTTACCCGCCCCGTTGGGGCCCAAAAAAGCCACCACTTCGCCTTGGTGAATCTTGAACGTCACCCCGCGCACCGCGGCAAATTCTCCATAGAACTTGGAGATGTTCTCCGCTTCAATCATCGCCTGTCCGGCAGCCTCTGGCATGGCACAATCTCTCCCCGGTTGCTCCAAACTTTTTTTACAAGACACGCACGGCTGGCCTCGCACCAGGCGTGTCACAGTACACTGGCCGAATCGCCCGGGATGGTCCGCCGAGTCGTCGCTGCCCCCCCTGAACCCCAAGCGCCTTGAACCCTAAACTGTGCGAACGGGGCACCTCTCTTGGGGGGCAACCCAATCAAGCGGCGTGGTGAACCAACCGCAAAACGGCCAGCACAAACCGCCAAACCGGCGACGCTTCGCGCGCTTCGGCTGCTGGACGCTTCGGCTGCTGGACATTGGCTTGCCCGGCCAAGGGACCTGCTAGTAGCCACACCCGCTTCGTGTGCCACGCGCCTCCGACCGATCGTACGCCTGGCAAGGCCCTCAAGCCTCGGCCACGAGCAGCCGGCCAGGGTAGGCTCCCGCGGCCAGTCGATCGCTTGCGGCGATCTCCCCACCCCGGATTGTTCGTGCTGCGCCCGTCTTGGCACATGATATATAGCCATTCGCGCCCGACTGTAAAGGGTCTGCGGTGCTGGGCCGCCGCGGCTTCACGGGGCACGGCACCCGGCAGTCCCAGAGTGCCCAGCGACTGCCACAACGACCAGGCGGCAGTCCGCAGCCCCTTCGAGAATTCGACGGGCCCTGTTCGAGCCAGCGGCCTCTGAGAACTAGCAGAGACCCGTCGACTTGTGGCGATTTGGCCCCTCCGGCTTGGTCGCCGCTGGCCGCTGCGAGCCCCCCGGCGACCAGGCCGCTCCGAAGGTGGAACAAGACAAGGGCGCAATAGGCACCGCAGCTTGTCGAACCACCCGATAGATGGGTTTGTCTGCGGACCGCTGCTGGTGAGGCAAGGTATGCCTCATTCGTTATAATGATTTATGCCAACAAATTAGAATAAGCGACGCAATTTCAGTCCAGTATGCTAATTCGTTGGACAAAACTAGCATAACGGTCGGCCGATCGAATGCTTATGCAAACTGGCTAGCAGAGCCGAAAGTGCCCGGTCTAGAGATGCTGGCCAAAAAAACTTCGCACCGTGCCGGCCGGTATGTTCGGCAGCAACCAGGTACACCCAGCGAACTACCGCAGCGCAACTCCGTGTTCACTCGTCAGTTGACGATCGACGCTGCACTCTAGCCCACCGCGTGCTGCGCACTTCCCCGCTCAGTCGCCTGGACTTCTCGGCGATCTCGGGAGCTGGTCGGATCCACGACACCTGGGTGATCAGCACGCGCAGGGCCGCGAATGACAAGGCGGCGTTGGTCGCATAGCGCGGCGTGCGATTGGCAGGAAAGGTCGCGATCGTGGCATCGCCCACCAGGAACAGGTTGAAATCCTGCATCAGATTCTCATAACCGCAGGTGGTCTTGCACACGCACATGTCGGTGTTGTAACCGGCCAGCAGCACATGCCGTACGCCCTGGCTCTTAAGAAAATCTCGCACGAGGGGATATCCCTCGGCGTCGTAAAACACCAGGTCGTCCGGCGCGCGGCGAATGCGGCGATGTACCGGGATGGGCAGATCCCAAAATCCCGGACCGTTGAACTTTGGTCCAGAATCGAGCCCGGGGAAGGCGCGAAAATAGGCCGCGGTCACGGGCTCGCCGTCGAGCGCCAGGCTGTTATCGACAGGGCCGGCCTGGTAATCGAAGGCACGCAACTGCTCTTCCAACAGTGCCTGGCCAGCCTGTTGATCGGCCGCCGAGGGGGTTCCCAGCACCGAACGATAGATCAACCGCCGTGTGGGATCTTCCACGCCGGGCAGGCTGTAACCCACCACATTGC
>CAYSXM010000044.1:0-12680 GCA_964434905.1 uncultured Pirellulales bacterium
CGATCAAAGTGGGAATCAGGTGATTGTCGCGAGGTACGAGTTGGGCGCGGTGCAGCACCGCGGCGCCTAACAAATAGAATGCCACCGTGGCAAACGTGTAGACGACCATCGAACACCACACGTCCCACCGCATCACGCGCATCCATCCCCGCGCCCGCGCTGCCCACGCATCGTCGGCCGAGCGCGGCCCCGTGTAGCGAGCATAGCCTTTTTCCAGGCACCAATAGGGATAGGCAATCAACTCGCTGGCCCCCACCCCGATGATGCCAAACGATGACAGCGCCGTGGTCAACGGCGACAGGTCGGGCCGTGGTGGAGGCAACCGGAAGCTAAAGCCCTGGACGATGTCACTTCCGGAAATTGCCCACTCGGGACGCGAGCGAAGCGCACAGACGGTGACCACGGTCATGGCCGTGAATCCGGCCACCAGCACCGTGGCCACGTTTTGAATCAGCCCGTAGCGCCCCAGCACCAGAAGCACGCTCGTCACGAGCGTGATCAGACCGCTCCACCACACGTCGTCCCAGGTGTAGGTCAGGTCGGGAGAGATCACAGGCCGTGCGTCTCGCGGCACGGGACCTTGACCTTGGTTGGCACGGAGCACGTCGCGATCGTAGTTGGCCTGTGCGTTTTCCAAATCGATCAACCGGACCACATCGCCCGATAGCGGAAACGAAATTGCCATCGCTTGCCCGACGCTGCCCACGATGCCGCCCAGTTGCCCGAAGCCCAGGGCAAACATCAACAGCCAGTACCACATCAGCCAATTGACGCGCCAGCGAGGTCCCGGCACTTCGTCGAGACCGGCCAGAGAGGTTCGCCCCTCGGCAATGGCGTAGCGACCAAACTCGACCTGGGCGAATACCTTGACCACGCAGCCCAGCACGATCAGCCACAGCAGCCAAAATCCCGCTTCCGCACCGGTTTTGGTTGTGCCGATCAACTCCCCAGAGCCAACAATGGATGCGGCGATAATCATGCCCGGGCCCAACCGGGACAAGATGCCGATCAGGCTGGTGGGTGCTGCTTGGGTAACTAGCACATCGGCCGGCGAGGTCATGTGGCTGGCCCTGCCGTTTCCGGCGGGGTTCCCGAGTCCCATCAGGTTTGGTGGGGCGATTCTCGGGCACAGCGCGGCCAATTGCAACAGACGCTACCGGCGGAAGTTTCCGGTGCCCGGACGATGCGAGGCCGAATGGGGCACCGACCGTGTTGCGCGGCGAGCGGCAACCCGCGGAGCCTCGCTGACAGCTCGATCGTCGACCACAGTTCCGTGGTCGATCACGTCTCCTTCGCGATATGGCCTGGTAGGCTGGGCCTCATCTTGATAGGCCATGTCCTGATCGGTTTGTTGCCACTCATACTCGCCTTCGGCAGGCAGATCGTCTGACATGCCGCGGCCATCAGCGAACTGAGTACCACCTTCCTCCCAGGCTGCGTCGCTACTGGCTTCCGCGTCGCTTGCAACATAGCCAGGGTCGCCCCACTGGTCCGCCGCGTAGTCACCGCCGGGGCCCAGCGTGGCCGAACACGAACCATCGGCACAGCCACCGTCGGCACAGCCACCATCGGCACAGCCACCATCGGCACAGCCACCGTCAAAACCGCCGCCACAGCCCAACACTGAGCCTTGTCGGGGATTGTCGCCATGGCAGTTGCCATCGCCACCGGGACCAAACAGCGGTCCGCAATAGTCGTAGGGTGAAGCGCACATCCGGCAACCTGTAGCGCTAATCAAGACGCACGCCCAACAGGCCGCCAATACTCTGGAACTCATTTCGCGCAACCTCTCTGGGGTTCTGACCGAGGTCCGAGTTATATTTCGGCCTCCCGACCGGAATAATCCGCACTTTTTCGCTGAATCGCCAGGAACTCCACGTGGCGCGATTGCCCATTCCACCCACTCTGGCCAGCGTCTCGCCGACTTCTGCGGCGGAGCGTCGCCGCACACTTTTACCGTTGCTAGCGGTGCTACTGCTAGCGCTCGCGGTGCGACTACCGGGCGTAACGCGTCCCCTACTGGGAAATTTCGCTACCAAGAACGTGATCCATGCCATGATCGCCCGCAATTGGGCTACCGGCAGGGCACCCTTCACGCGCCCCACGCTCGATGTCTTGGCAGGCGGTTTGCCAGCCTGGCACCTGGTCGAGCTGCCGCTGCCCGCCTATGCGGCCGGCGCGCTGTGGCATGCGCTGGGCGGCTCGCTCGATGCCTGGGGGCGTGGCGTGTCGATTGCCGCTAGCGTGGCGGCTGCAGGCTGGCTGTTTGTGCTGGTGCGCCGCTGCCACGGCCCAACCGTGGCACTGGCCGCGGCACTGGCTTGGTGCCTGGCACCCGTGAGCGTCGTGTATGGTCAGGCATTCATGCTCGAGCCCGCGGTCGCCTGGTGCAGTCTGGTCGCTATCGATGCCGCCGATCGGTTTGGCCGCCAGCCGCGCGCTCGTTGGCTGCTGCTGTTGGCTCTGGCCACCACAGCATTGTGGCTGACCAAGATCTATCTAGTGGTTTTGATCCCCGTGCTGTTGGCGGCCGCGGCCGGTGCGCTGCCCAGCCCGTGCCTCGAACCTCGCGCGAATAGCGAACCTCGCCCAAATAGCAAATCCCCCTCCCTGAGTGCGGTGCGCGCCAACTTGAGTTTGAAGTGGCGCATGGCCGTGGTGACGACCGTGCTTGCCTTGGCGCTGTTGCCCGCGGTGTGGTGGTATGCACAGGTGTGGCAAATCACGGCGGCCGATTCGCCTGAGCGACTGCGCGTGTTCTATTCGATCCGGCAAAGTATCGCAGTCCATTCGGGCCCGGTCGCGTGGTGGATCGAGCCGACGTTTTGGTGGCATCTGCTCCGCGACCTGGCCACCGTCGTGCTGACCCCGGTAGGTTTGTTGCTGGCGCTAGCCGGCGTGCATCGCGTGGGACAACATGCCGCGTGGCTCGCTGCGTCGGTGGCCTTGGTATTGCTCTTGCCGGGCAAGTTTCACGAACTGAATTACTACTTTGTCGTGGTGTTGCCGGTTTGGTGCCTGCTAGTCGGGCTGGGTTGGCAGGCTCTCAGCGAACACATAGCGCGGCAGCGGCGCTGGGCTCTCGCGGGGCTATTGTGCGGTTGCCTGTGCAGTGCGCGCTATGCGATCAACCCGGGCTTCGTCACGCCGAAGACCGACCAGATGCTGGTGGCCGCTGGCGCGGCGGTCGATAGCCGAATTCCTACTGCCGCACAGGTGGTGGCCATTCACGGTGCCGCCCCCGATCTGCTGTACTACACGGCGCGGCAGGGGTGGAGCTTGGCACCTGACCACCCGCAATTTGCACGGCGGCTAGCCGCGGCGCGGGCCGGCGGGGCGCACTGGGCAGTGGTTACCAGCACGGCCGACGCACTGCCACATTCGCAAACTTCCCTGCTCGACGACTGGCTGTTGGTGGCCCAAGGGCCAGGCTACCGTGTCTTGCGATCGCGATAGCGCCGGTAAGCCCAGTCGAACACCATTTGCGGTGGCAATCACCCCCGGGCATTTACGGTGCGGCGGCGCGCTCGTCGGTATCGCACGCACGAATGGCCAGCACGGCCAGCGCGGTGCCGGCATGGGTGATAAAGTGTTCGCCGTCGGCATGCACGCTGCGAGTGAACCAGCGGCCACTGGCGCGTTGGTGAGTCTTCAGCCAGCCGACTGCGTTCTGCAATCGCTGGTCGTCGGCAGCGACTCCGCACTGCCGGGCGAGAAAGACGGCCAAGCCCGTGCCGTAGCCGTCGCTCGACTCCAGATCCTGTGCCGACCCATCTTCTCGTGGCCAGGGACCGAGCTGCGCAATGCCCCAGCCGCCATCGGCGTGTTGCAGCGGCCAGAGCTTGGCCAAGGTCTCTTGGCGCTTGGAAGGGGAAAGCAGTCCGTCGAGTTCGTTCGAGGCCCATACGAGCATCAGTTCGTGGTGCAAGGTGGGCTGTGGCTCGCGGAGCAAATAGCCGCGCAGTTTTTCGAGGCCCCCGCGCGCTGCCTGGCTGTCGGCATAGTTTGCGGGCGCCGCGCCCACGCCAATCGCGGCCATGGTGGCGCCGAAATGATCGTCGTCCTCCATCGGGGGCCAGTCGCACTTCAGCCAATTGAATCCGCCGTTTTCGCGTTGCACGGTCCAGATGCGATCGAGCGCTTGGCGTGTTACCGGGTGAAGCTGGCCGGTGGTGGCGCGATCGTTAAGCGCCAACATCACCGCGGTCATCACCACCTCGGCGTCCCAACGTGGCCCCTGATCGGGCCAGCGCTCGGTAACCAGTTGTTCGGCGAACCGTCGCACGGTGTCGTGGGCCGCCACATCCGCGTCGACCGCGGGGCGTGCCAGCAGATAGAGATAGTTGGTGTGACAGGTCATGCACTTCTTCTCCTTCTGCCAGGTCAGCGAGGCGGAATCGAGAAAGTGCACGGCGCGGGCCAGCGAAAACCCGGTAGCCACCGGCTCATCGGCAGTGTTGGCAGCCGGGGCGACGGCGTTTTCCCAGGTTACGGGTTCCAGAGCTTCTTCGGCCCTGGATGTTGCGGCGCCGCTGGCGAGTACGCTACGGACCACGATCAACGCCATCAGCCCGCGAACCAACGCGGAGTATTGTGTGCGCATGGGAAACTCACAGGGGGTGGCCGATGTCTTGACCAGCCGGCGATTGCCGCAGAGCCTGGCCTGCGTGGGCAGGCATCTTACCATGGCGCTCGGGGCGCTGCATTGGCCGTTGGCGGCCATGGCTGGGAACTAACTCGGCCATGACGCACCTTTGCCCCGTGTCGCAGGACGAAGCGCAACGCCGCTTATTCGGCCCTGTCGGCGATGTCAGTATCGCCGTGCGCCGCGGGTCTGCTCTGCACGTCGATCGTGAGTTTCGACTCGCGAGGTTCGAACGGCCGTCGGAGGTTCTTGTCCCCCAAGGTCGTCAGTAGCGGCAGGCCACATAGTCCCGGCACCAGATAACGCGTGGTGGTCAACAGGCCCACCACGACCATGCTGGCGGGCGGCGCGATGTCGGAATATAGCCAAATCAAAGCGGCATCGCGCGTGCCCACTCCCCAGAGGCCTAGCGGCACCAATCCGGCGAACAACGCCAGAGGCAGCCTCTGGCAAGACACAGCAGGCGACGTGGTGACGCCTGCGGCACGGCAAAACAGATCGATTTGCGACACGTGCAAGCCCCACAATAGCAGTGACCACCCCACGAGGTTCAGATACCAGCCGCGACCAGGCATCGCGACCAAGAACCTTGACCCGGTGTCGCCGGCTCGACGTGCCAGAACCACGATCGCCAGCATGCTCAGCAGCAACCAGGGCGTGAGCCCTGGCCGGTTGGTCCACCACCCGGCTGCCACGAACGTCAGCAGCGCCGCCACATCGGCCAGTTTTTCCACGATCACCAAGGACGATGCCGCGACGCGCCCTAGACCCGCGCCCCAAGGCAACAGCATGGCCTTGGAAAAATCGCCCAGTTTCATCGGCGCGACCAGGTTCACGCTGGAAGCAGCCAAGGTGTGCCGCAGCGAATCGACCAGGGGCAAGGCCACGGAGGCGGGAAGCAGCCGCCGCCAGCGCTGGGCCGATACCAATGTTTGCGGCACAAACATCGCCAAGGCGGCGACAAGGTAAACCGGGTCCACGTGGCGCAGCGTTTGGGCCACCTGGTGCCAGTCGGCCAGATAGTACAACACCGACAACATGACCAAGGCCAACGCTGCCTTGACCGCTAACGACGAAGCCCCACGCCGGGTTGGTGCGGCCGCGGCCAGGTCGATGCTAGGCATGGTGACGCACCACGGTCAGGCAACGGCTAGCATTGATTTCAGCCACGCGGTCCTCGAAAGAAGTCCACGGCACAAGCGCCGCCGGTTGATACACTTGGCCAGCCGCCACGTAAGCATCCTCGGTTTCCGGTGCCAACCACAGCCGACGCACCTGGGCTCTTCGATCGCGAAGCGTCAGCACATCGGTCACTGTCAACCGGGGCGAGTCGTCCGCACTGCCGGGGCACCACTGTAGGACACGGTCAAGGTGAATCGGACCAGTACGCCGCCGCGAGATCAAACGCCACTGGAGGGTGCGACGGACCAGGTTGCGCGCCCAGCGCCCACAGCATAGCATGCCCAGGTGCAAGGCGGCTTGTTTGATCACGCTGGCGGTTTCGTGACGACAGCGGACCAAATCGCCGGCACTGCGCAAGCGAACCACGGGCCTTGGCAGGTCTCCGGGCTCCACCGCCCGCGACGAGGCAAGATTGCCATGGTCTCCGGGAAAATCCTGCTGGTGTGCGTTGATCTGAGCGGGTCGTCGCCGATCGTGCCAGGCAGAGTACCAGCGACGGCCGTCCTCGAATTCGACCACCCACCCCGAATCGAGCGCGACGTTGCCGTCGGTCGTAGCGTGTCGCCAGACCCCGCCGCGTGCCAAGGAGACGATGGTTTCACCATCGCTGGTGTGTGCCGTCCACAGCCCAGCGCCCGGAAAGTGCGTGATTCGCGTGGCCGGCGGATTGCCCCGCGGGGAACCGGTGGCGACGAAATCAGGCGCCGCCGGTCGCGTGGGCGACCAGTCGCGGTAGGCCTGGATCAGACTTCCCAAGCGGTGTGTTCCCAGCCGATCGTCGTCCAAGGCGGCCAGTCGCCCGCCGGCCGCCGCGCGGAGGAACCCGTCGGCCAGATCCGACGCGAAGGTGCAGTGCGCCGCCGACAGTTCGAAGCCATGCGGATAAAAATGGCACGTGCCGCGGCTGCCGTAGTGTCCGCCCAGTGTGCTATCGGCATGGAGGAAATGGCGTACAAACTTGCGAGCCCGCGCGAGCGGTTCGTCGAGCCACGTGGCCTGCCAATCTCGACGAAGCACTTCCAGGCAATCGATCGTTACGGTCTGATACCCTGGATCGGCGCCCCCGTATTCCTCAAACCAGCCTTCGGCGTGCTGCCAATCGAGTAGCTGGCGCACCCGGGCGTCGGCGGCCTGTTGCCAACGGCTGTCGCCCGTCAGCCGCGCCACACGCGCCAAACCCACGGCCGCCAGCGCATGGTGATTGGCCAAGCGGCCCGTCTCACCGTGTCGGGCAATCCAGTGGGCTCGGCGCACGAGCCAGGCCAGCCGGTCGGGGGTGCTCAGGTCCAATAGTTCACAAGCTCCTGCGCAGGCCGTTAGCGAGAATACCGCGGCACCCAGGGCGCGCTCGAAAGGATAGTAGTCGTCGCAAGAGCCGTCGCGGTGGCTGTTGCGGCGCGCGAAATCGATGCCTGCCGCGACCCAATCGCGCACCACCGCACTGGCGTACCAGGGGTTGTCTGGCATCGGTGTCGACACCGCCAGCGCCAGCGGCCAGACGGCCTCTTGATACATTTCCGACGCAAACGCCGCCGTGCGGTAGTGCCAGAACTGACGATCAAAACAGCCATGGGTGGCGCGCGAGGGATCGCGGTCGAGCGAGGTGAACAACCGCGGGAGGTGAGCCAAGGCCAATCGCGCGTAGATGGTTCGTTGGCCGGGGTCACGCTGCAATCTGTTTGCAGGGCTCTCCGTAGAACAAACCAGGTTGGCGGTCATCGCGGTCTCCTCGCGCTGGCCCCGGCGCGGACGGCGCTCTGCGCCGTTGATTAGCGGCGGTGGTGCGCGACAATCACTTCGGCCAACAGTCCGATCATGGCCGTCAGATATCCGGCCACCAGGACCACAACATCCGATTCTTGCAGGCTGCCGGTCCACCAGAAGCTGGCCAGCCCTTTCAGCGCCCCGGCCAACAGCACCACTGCGGCGGTGGGCAAGAACACTTTCAACGGTCGAAAATACAGCACAATGCGTACCACGGTGCCCAGATAGGCCAGGGTATCGGTCACCGGGTGGAACTTGCTGCGCCCGATCCGTGGCCGATAGGTGGTCGGCACGTACTTCACCAGATAGCCATTGGTTAAGAAAGCGAGTGTCATCGTCGTCACGCAGCTAAAACCGTCGGGCACGACCCACAACCAGGGCAACATCGCCTTCCGCTTGAAGGCCTTGAGCCCGGTGTTTAGATCGGGAATGTTCACGCCGGTCAGGTAGCAGGCCAGTTGTCGAATCAGCCATTTGGCGGGGCGCCGCAGCCAAGGCCAGGAGCCTTGCTCGCTGGTGCGAGCGCCGTTGACCTGATCGTAGGCGGGAAAATACTGGAGCAGTTGCGGAATGCACGACGCGTCGTAGCTGCCATCGGCATCGAGCATGACCACGATTTCGCCCCGCGCCTCGCGAACGCCGATTTTTCGCGCCGCGCCCGCTCCGCGATTCTCAGGAGAGCGCAGCACGCGAACCTGGCAGCTCCAACACTCGGCGGCGAAACGTTCGACGCGCTGCGCGGTGTCGTCGGTCGACGCGTCGTCGACGACCAGCACCTCAAACGGCAAGCCGGTCACTGCCAGCGCGGCGACAACCTCTTCGAGCACAGGCTCGATCGCCAGGGCCTCGTTGAAGGCTGGCAGCAACACCGTTACCGCCAGGGCCGGTTCGAGCGTCGCGGCCGAAGAGGCCAATAGTTCGGTTCGCAAACCATCCATGGATCATCGCCTTGTGCTGCCTGATAGGGCCGAGTCTTAACATGACATGAGCAGCGCATCCAACCCCAATTCCCCCGCTTTCCGCGCGCGGACTGCTGCATTGCCGCCGGTCTGACCCTGGCCAATTTCGGTGGTTGCCAGCTTAACGCAGCCAGAACAGCCGATAGTGTCGGTTGGCACCGTCGGTATCGAGGAATTGATAGTCGCTCAGGCACAGCAGCTCCGCGCGGCCCGGTCCGGCCAGTTCCTTGTCGACCAATTGGCTCAGCGTATTGTCGTAATGGATGCCACTGGGGCCTTGAGCTTCGGCCAGCAGCACGTGAGTGAATCCACGCGCGCGCAGCGTGCTCGAAAGGCTGCGATGCGGTGCCCGGTGCTGGGCATAGTTGGTATCGCGGCGAAACACCGATTCGCGCGTGACTTCGCAGGCGAAATAGTAGGCTCGATAGTCCTGGCTCAACAGCCGTGGATGCGGGCAGGTGGCGAACAGCGCATTGCCCAATTCGGCCGCTTGATACGTCGGTTCGACCCGACGCAGATAGCTGGCGCGCGATTCCCAGCCAACGGCCACTGCCCATTGCCGCCGCGCCCGAGATACCGGTGCCGCGACACCAATTGCCAAGGCCAAGCTGATGGCACACCAGGCCACGCGACGCGGCGCTTTGCCGAACCGCGCTAGTTCTGCCAGAACCCAACTCGCGGCCACGGCTGCCGGTGGCACCACAACCAGCAGGAAACGCAAGTTTTGTCGCATCAAATACCACAGCCCCCCGTAGGCCGCCACGGCAACCAGCAGTGTGCCCAGACCGCGCAATCGTCGTACAAACAACAGGGAAGGTAAAGCCATTAGCCACAGCGGACCCAACTGGTGGCCTTGGCCCCCAAACCGTTGGGGAGCGAAAGTAATCTGCCAGGGCGCCGACAGCAGGTCGATCGCATGCAGACCCAGCGGGCGCTTGACCGGAGGAAAGCCAGCCGGCGCGCCGTCCGCGCTGGCCGCGAGAAACGGATATACCGGATTGCCTCGATACCACGCGGCACGCAGATACCAAGGGCTGGCCAGGCAACCTGCGAGGGTGCCGATGATGGTCATCGTGCGCAGTGCCTCGCGCCAAGCCTCGACTCGACGAGGCATCGTGGCCAGAGTGGCCAGGGCGATAGCCACCAACCAGACCAGTGCCAGGTACTTGATGGCCAGCGCTCCGCCCAACAGTGTGCCAGCCACAAAGCGCCAACCCCTGGTGTGTTCGGCGCCGCTGGCACGTCGCCAGGCCTCCCAGCCCAAGACCGCCATGAGCGCCAGCGAAAGATCGTTCAGCGGCGCGGTCATTTGGTTGGTCACCGCAGGCACCAGCAGCACGATGGCACCAGCCACCAGCGACCAGGACCTGCCGATGACGCTCCGCCCAACAAGCACAGCGGCCGCGGCCAGCCCCACGCCCGCCTGCCAGTGCACCAATTGCGCCGCCACACCTCCCTCGAGCGCCAGGCCCCACAGATACCACAGCTCGGTCAGCAGTGGGTAGGTAACATTTTCATCGTGTGCGAAAAACTCGAGGCGATGTGCTGCCAGGAATCGCTTCGGCAATTCCAGGTGATAACACAATGCGTCGCCGGCGGTGGGGGGCGCCAGCGCGGAAATCAGGCTGGCACCCAGCACCAGTCCCACCGCGCCGACCCACAGGCCTGGGGCCGGTGGTGGGGTCAGTTCCTCGCTGGCATTGCCGCGCCGAGCGGCGTCAGGTTTCGCGCAACGTTGGTATTCCCAGCGAAACCATGCTTGTACGAGCTCGCTCATACCCCAAAACGCACCGGCCGTGCTCAGCACGCCGATCACAGGCCGGTACCAGGCCCCGACAACCCCCAAGGCCAAGAGTATCTGGCCGCACAGTACCCAGCCAATCGCCAGGCTCCACACCAGTTCATCGAGCGCGTCGTCCAACTCCACGCGCAACGCTTGAAGAGCAGGACGACCCAGCCCAAAAGCGGTTAGCGTTTGGCATCCGATTGCCAGGCATGCGAATAGCGATGCGATCATGACACCGCCACGAACAAGGGTCTGGTTACCAACCGCGCGGAGGACAAGTGAACCGCCCTTCGGTTTTCGCCAACATTCTTGCGTGAACCCCGAGTGAACGACCAAAGCATTGAAAATCTGTCGACTAGGGCCATAGATTGCGCACCAGAAACCACAGAATCACCATGGTCATCCAGATAGCCGATCCCCAAGCGCTCGCCGCGGCAACCTGAGCCGGACGCGACCTACCTTGTCCATGTGGCAACAGGGCCCGCGCCACCGCTTGTCGAGCGGAAGTCAACTGACGATGTGCGACCCGTGGCGAGGCCACTTCCTGGTGATTCGGTGCGATCATCGCCTACAGTTCCTCGTGCGGTTTAAACGCCATTGCGTTCGATGCGATCCAGGGCAGTTCGCGCGAACTTGCAAACAGGAACGCCTCGCGCTGTTCTGCGCCGCGCTCGAGACGCGGTCGCCAGACCGCTTCGGCACGGTCTACCGCTCGAGCGACTTGCCCCGGCGCCAACTGGGTCATGCAGGGGTGATCTGCCCAAATGCATCGCGTGAGATGACAGGGCGAACAGGCCATCGCTTGCCGTACAACAAACACGTCGGGGCCCCAGGGACGCCACTGCTCGACATGGTTTGTTCCGCTGAAGATGACTACCACCGGCGTGCCGACCGCCGCCGCCAGGTGCGCGGGACCCGAGTCGGCGCCGATTACCAGGTCGCATTGCGCCAACAGAGCAGCCAGTGACACGATGCCCGATCGCCCCGTCCAGTCGTGGACATCCTCCTGCGGCGTTCCATCCTGAATGCTGCGGGCCAGTCTTCCTTCGCGTTCATCGCCAACCAGCACGATGCGCGCGCCATGATCGACGATCAACCGGCACACCAGTTCGCGCCAATGTGCGACGGGCCAGCGTTTGGCCTGTGTCCCCGCGCCAATATGCAAGACGAACAGTGGCCGGTGTGCCACGCGAACCGGTACCAATTCGCGTGCTACTCGGCGCAGTGTCGCCGCGTCGGGACGCACGCGCGGGGTTAGTTCCGTGCCGTCCGCATCGAGCAGTTCCAGCAGCGCTCGGCGCGAGTCGACCTCGGGCCGTTCGGGCACGAACGCAGGGCTGTCGGTCAGCAGAAATCCTCCCCCACCACAGTTCCAGCCGACCCGACGCCTGGCACCAGTGAGCCACAACAAGAGTGCCAGCGGCAGTTCCCCGCGCACATCGACCGCCCAGTCGAATCGACGTCTTCGCAACGTCAAGCCCCAATACAGCAGGGCGGGTGCCCACAGCGCCCCACCGCGGCGCGCGAATCGGTTGACGCGCGATACGTGGACTGCGTCGACCTGTTCGCAGTTGCGAAACAGCTCGCAATTCCAGGCGCCGGCCAGGACTTCGATGCGCGCCCCGGGATATCGCCGTCGCAGCGGTTCGAGCATGGCGGTGGAAATGACCGCGTCGCCTAAGTGGTCAAGTTGCACCAGCAGAATCGACCGCGGCACGCGCGGCCAGACACTGCCATTGCGCAGGACCGCGTGTCGAGATGCCCGGCTGGCAATCCACTCGCCGAGCCAATCGATGATCGCGAACAGCGCGCGCCAGCGCAGGCGCACAAAGCGATAGCGCCCCAGGGGGCGGTGCTGCCGCGGGGCTCGCTGTGCGGCGGGGCTCGGCGCGTCAAAATATCTGCGCATACGCCCTCTGGGTGGCCTCGGCCACGTGATCCCAGGTAAATCGTGAGCAGACCATTTCTGCTAACGCAGCCGAGCGACCGACGCCCCAGGCGTGGGTGACCGCGGCACGAATGCCCGCGTGATCGCCGGGCACGACATATTGTGCCCGGCGCCCGAAATATTCGCGGGCAGCGCCCGCGGCAGGTAGCACCAGGGGAATTCCCCACAGAGCGGCCTCGAGAGCGACCAATCCCGGCGTTTCAAACCAACTTGCCAAAGCCAGGCACCGCGCACCACTGAACAAGGTGGCCAGCCGTGGATCGTCGTGCTCTAGCTGTGGAACAAACCGCACGCTGCCGTCGGCGGTGTCGCGGCAGCGCTCTAGATAGTTTTCGCAACCCGGCGTCGCACTGCCCAAAACAATGATCGGCAGGCCAGCTCCGCGCATCGCTTGCA
>CAYSXM010000045.1:0-12679 GCA_964434905.1 uncultured Pirellulales bacterium
CTTCGTGATCGGGATGCACCTTCTTGCGCATCCAAGACCAGGCCACGGCCCGCGCGTCGCGCACCAGATGGATGGCATACACGTCGATACCAGGCAGACTGGCCAGCACCGCGCCGTATAGCGGTACGTGCGACGAATCGACAATCACGCGCTTGCCCGACACCTGGGCAATGCCGTGGTGCAGCGCGGCCAGATCGTTGCGAAACGTTCCCAGGCCCTCCAGGTATTTGGGCATGCGCCCAGGCAGCATGAGATGCGCGTTACGCACCGGGCCATAGTTGCGACGCGCATGCAGCGCGGCCAGCGCGCGATCCATGTCGCCATAGGCCACGCGACACACATCGCTCCACAACGGGCAAGCGCGCATGGGCGTGCCGCAACCGCACAACGTATTCTGGCCAATGCTCTTGTCGCCAATGTGCAGCAACTCGCCTACGTAAATGGCCGAATCCATTTGACCCAGCATGGCACCGAGCACCGTGCTGCCGCTGCGGCCGGCGCCGGTGATATAGATCAGCTTGAGCGGAGCGTGTGGCGCTTCGAGCATGGGGTCAAACAACCAATGGGAATTAGCTACCGGTCCTCGCCGGCACGGGCCGGCGTGAACCTCGGGTGACCAATCGCCGCACCCCTATAGGGGGGGCAGAAAACCGGAGCAGACGCCGCAAGGATACCACACCGTGGGCCGGTACAGAGGACCCGCGCCGCAAGGCTTCCCATGGAATGTCCTTGGGCACAGATCGTTGGTTCAGACGCTAGGTAGTTTACAGCGCACAAGAATTCCGACCCAGCGGCGGCTGCGGTGGCTGGATGGAACAGGCAGCCGTGCGGAATAACCACTACAACCCTAAGCGATCCTAGGAAGACGCGCTCTATCCAGGCATCGTCGGGCCACGTCGGGGGACGCACGTGGCGAACGGCCTTTGCGGCTGCTATGTTCTAGGAGTTGTTTGGACATGTCACGGTGAACGCTTGGTGTTCCAGAGCTTCCGTTGTCTGGACCGGGCGAATAGGAGCGTGCGGGAATGCGGACTTGCCTCGTTACGGGGGGTGCCGGGTTTATCGGTTCGCACATTGTCGAAGCACTGGTTGCTCGCGGAGACCGCGTGCGCGTGCTCGACAACCTCAGCACCGGCCATCTGGCGAATATTGAACCGTGGTCGGCCGATCTCGAGTTCTTGGAAGGCGATTTGTGCGACGTGAGCGTGGTGCGCCGGGCAGTGAAAGGCGTCGACTACATATTCCATCAGGCCGCCTTGGCCTCGGTGCCGCGGAGCATCGAACATCCGCTCGATACCCACGCCGCGTGTGTTACCGGCACCCTGCAACTGCTCGATGCCGCGCGGCACGCGGGCGTAAAGCGGTTGGTCTATGCCGCCTCGAGCAGCGCCTATGGCGATTCGAGATTCGCCGCAAAACGTGAAGTCGACCTGCCGGCCCCGATTTCGCCGTATGGCGCCGCCAAACTCGCCGCCGAACAATACTGCCAGGTGTTTACCGCCACATACGGTTTTGAAACCGTGGCGATCCGTTACTTCAACGTTTTCGGACCGCGGCAAGACCCCGACAGCCCCTATTCGGCCGTCATTCCGCTGTTCGTAACCGCCATGCTGTCGGGTCAATCGCCCAGGGTCAACGGCGACGGCACGCAATCGCGCGATTTCACCTTCGTGGCCAACGTGGTGCATGGCAATCTGTTGGCTGCCGAAGCGCCCCACGCCGCGGGCCGGGTGTTCAATTTGGCGATGGGTCGTTCGACGACATTGCTGCAATTGATTGCGACCTTGAACGAACTGCTGGGGACCAATATCCAGCCTCAACACGGCCCGGCGCGCGAGGGAGACATCCACGACAGCTTGGCAGATATTAGCGAAGCGCGACGTCTGCTGAACTACGAGCCCCAGGTCGATTTCCACGAAGGGCTGAAACGCTCGGTATCGTATTACCGAGCGCTGGTGACCCAGGCCAAATAGGCCCCCGGCGCTGGCCCAGGCACGCGCGTCGCGATCGCCGCCGCGGTAGAAGACTCACGACCCAATGGACTGCGATAGAGTCCGCCGCGGTCAGAGCGCGCCACCAGCACAACAGGCCCACCAGCACAACAGGCAACTGGCGGGCGCAAAAATAAACCCTTCGCAGGCGGGGCAGGAACCTGCGAAGGGTGTTTGAGTGAGGTTGTCCCCCACACACTTCTGATTCTGTGTACTTTGCGGCGGATATCCATACCACCTTCGGGGTAATTTTTTGTCGATCGATTAAATTTTCACAACCTGTTCACCCAAAAGAGGTTGTGCTATTCCCACCCACTCGTGGTAGCGGTGAGATTCAGGGCTTGTTTTTGGCCTGCGATCGGGCTGCGTCGTGCGGCGTCGCCGACGCCAGGCACGGCCTGGCTGGGCGAAAACATCGGGGTTGGCGGTCGGCAGACAACTCGAGCGCCTGCGGTAGAATGGCCCGCCGCAGGTCGAGACTTCCGAGCCTGCGCGAGCGCCCGGGGTTGTCTGCCTTTGGGCCGGCCATCACGAATCTCTTGCTCTGGTGCCTGCATGCGGCTCGACCCGGTCACCACGCTTTGCGAATTGGTGGCGATTCCCAGCGTCAATCCCATGGGGCGCGGTCTGACCGGCCCCGAATTCCTCGAACGCCGCGTCACCGAGTACCTGCAGGGCACGTTCGAGCGGCTGGGGCTGCCCTGGGTCCGGCAGACGGTGGAGCCTGGTCGCGACAATATTATCGCCCGACTCGATGGCGATCCGGACTTGAGCCAGGGTGGCCGGCTGGTGCTGTGGGAGGCACATCAAGACACCGTTCCCGTCGACGGCATGACCATCGATCCCTTTCGGCCGGAAGTTCGCGATGGCCGGGTATTTGGTCGCGGGGCCTGCGACATCAAGGGAGGACTGACCGCCATGCTTGCGGCGGTGTCTCGCCTGGCGTCCGAGCGCCCCACGCCGCGACCGACAATCTTGTTTGCCTGTACGGTGAACGAAGAACATGGGTTTACAGGTGCCACGCGGCTGACGCGCTTGTGGAACGAGCGGCCCGACTTCGCGCCCCGGCAGCCCGACCTGGCGATCGTGGCCGAGCCGACCCTGCTCGACGTGGTTGTGGCTCACAAAGGCGCAGTGCGCTGGCGCTGCCACACCCTGGGCCGCGCTGCACACAGCTCGCAGCCCGAGCGTGGTGACAACGCCATTTATAAAATGGCGCGTGTGCTGCGCGCCCTCGATCGCTACCACCGGGAAGTGGCCGTTACGTTGGGCCGGCACCCTTTGTGCGGCCAGGTCTCGCTGAGCGTGGGCACGATACACGGAGGGTTGAGCGTCAACACGGTGCCCGAGCGCTGCACCATCGAAATCGACCGAAGGTTGCTACCTGGCGACGACGGACGCACGGCGTTTGAACAGGTGGTCGAATACCTGCGAGGTGAATTGGGCTCAGACGCAGGCATCGAGCACGACGAGCCGTTTCTGCTGGGCGCCACGTTGAAAGATGGCCCCAACCAGGCGTTGGCCGAACAGTTGGGGGCAGTGGCCGGCGAGCTGTTTGGCCGCGGCGCGCGGATTGGCGTGCCCTTTGGCACGAACGCCGCGGCGATTAGCGCGGCAGGGGTACCCAGCGTGGTATTTGGGCCAGGATCGATCGACCAAGCCCACACGGCCGACGAATGGCTGCTGGTCGAGGAACTGGAGCGCGCCGCCGAGGTGTTCTACCGTTTCGCGCGACGCGTCGGTTGAGTTACCACGCCGGCGCACAAGAGGCCAATCACGGTTTTCGTGGCGGCCAAAGCACCTGTGACAGCCGACGCCAGAGCACTGGCAGAGCCAGTGGCACCCAGAACGAATGAACAAGATAGGTCTCGTCAGGCCAAGGCCTGACCTTCAAAGCTGATCGCTAGGTGTCGTCACCCTTTTGCGAGCTTTGCACAATCTGATCGAGCGACCGGCCCAGCCGCTTGCGCTCGGCAGCCTGGGGCGCCCGACGCTTGTCTTCCATCACCTGCGCCACGGGCGTTTCATTCGCTCCGCGGAGCACGGCCAGCAACTGTTGGCCGACGGTGCCCTCTTGGTCGGGCACGCCCAATTGCTCGACAGCGTCGGATACCCCGAGCAGCACCGCACGCTTCACACCGTCGCGAATCCAACTGTAAAAACCTAGCTGGCTCATAACGCCTCCTGAAAAAGCGCCTGGGACGGCGCGGGATGCGCGTTGTAATCGGCAAAGTCGCCGCGATTGCTTCAGTCGCCGAGGAAAGAATTCAGATGGAACCCCGCAGCGATAGAAGCGTCTGCTGCGCACTTTCGCGAGTTACCCCAGTTTGCCTGCCCGACAACTGGCAGGCGTGTCGGATTCTAGAACGTGCAGCTAGGCCGGGCCCAGGCTGGCCACCGCTACCTGGCCGGTGCGTGCCAGGCTGATGGCCAAGGCCGTGGGCTGACGATGGAGCAACGGTTCGCCGTGGACGACTCGAATCGGACAGCGGGGGTCGGGCGTGTCGTAGTTGGCCGTGGGCGGGACACACTGCTGGTCAATCGCCAGCACGGCGGCCACCAACTCCACGGCGCCTGCCGCGGCGGCCGAGTTGCCTAACATGCTCTTGGGCGCGGTAACGGGTACATCGCCTAGCACGGCAGCCAGGGCCTGGGCCTCGATTGCATCGTCGTCGGGTGTGCTCAGGCCGTGGGCCTTCACATGCCCCAGTGCGTGGGGGGCTTCGTCGAGTGCGGCACAGGCCGAAACCAGCGCCTGGCGCAGCGCAAGCCCAGGGGGTGCTTGCGGCGGTTGAAAGGTTCGACTCAGCCCTGCCCAGCGGGCGTAGGCGTGTGCATGCCGTGCGCGTGCGTGTTCGCCCCGCTCGAGCACGAGGATCGCGGCGGCTTCGCCGGGAACCCATCCATCGCGATCGCGATCGAAGGGGCGCGAGGCGCGTGAGGGTTCGTCGCGACGGCGCGACATGGTCAGCACATGATTGCGAATCCACAGGGTGGGATGCACCAGGGAACACGTGCCGCCGGCCAGCATCACGTCGGCGGCTCCGCGCTGAATCACGTCGGCTGCCTCGCCCACCGCCATCAGCCCCGAGACGTCTCCCAGCACGACCGAATTGTTAGGGCCGCGACAATCGTGGGCGATGCCTACGTGGCAAGCCGCCATGTTGGGCAAATAGCGCAACATCCACAGCGGGTACAACTCGCTCTGCGCGCGCGACCCCCAGCGATCGAAGTGGAATCCTCGCGCGTCGAGGCAACTGCGGTAGGCCGCCTCGACCTCGACCGGCTCGCAATACAGCATTGCAGAGCCCATCAACACGCCGCGGCGCTCGGTGTCGAGCGATGCCAGATCGAGCCCGCTATCGGCAATCGCTAGATTGGCCGCGGCGACTCCTAGCTGGATATCGCGGCACATGACCTTCAGGCTTTTTAGCGGGCGGATGTGCGCCTTGGGATCAAAATCTGGGATTTCCGCGGCGACCTGGGCCAGGGCTTGCGAAACGTCGAATCGGGAGACGCTGCCCACGCCGCTTTGGCCGGCCACCAGCGACTGCCAAAAGGCCTTTCGGCCCAAGCCAATGGGGCTGACGACGCCGAGGCCGGTAATCAGTACCTCGCAATCGGGTGGCATGTGCGGCAGGGGGGCCGAAAAAAAGACTTCGCAACGTGACGAATGTGCATGGTAGTCGGCGACATTGCAGGTCACAACCAACCAAGCCGTGGCCAGCCCATAGCCGCTGGCCGGGTGGCGTTATTTCCGCTGACAGCACACCCCGCGCCGACCGGAAAACCTGGGCGGTTTCTTGCGTTCTGGAGAACTCTGCCGGCGAAGGGAGTCCGGCCCGGCCGGCACGTCTTGCCTAGCCGGCCGAGTTGCCACTGGCCAATCGGAGGGACTTTCGTCCGGAGGCGGATTTCCGCGCTGGTGATCCGAGCGCCCGAACCATCGCAACCGATAACACTCCTACGGCACGCCAGCCCGAGGGATTCGGGAGGGAAGTGACCACAGGAGTCGCCGACAGGGCGGCGGCAGGGAATTCGCGATGAACCCCCCGGGGTGTTTTCGTTCGCGGCGTAATACAGGGGCAGTGAACATGATCGTACAGAGCGGCCATTGCTCGACGTTCTCGATTGGCGAGGCGAGGCACATTGTGCGCGACTTGTTCGAGCCGCGGCCGGCGATCTATTGGGCCGATTTCCTAGGCAGCATGGCGGTCGGTGGAGTGTGCTATTTGGCCATGCCGCGCGTGGCCAGTTGGCCCCTGGCGATGGCATTGTGGTGCGGCGCGGTGTTGGCGTTCTATCGCGCGGTGCTGTTCACGCACGAGCTAACGCACCTGAAGAAGGGAGCGTTTTTGTGGTTTCGATTGATCTGGAACGTGCTGTGCGGCGTGCCGTTCCTGATTCCCTCGGTGCTTTATGAAACCCACGTGGCGCACCACGCGCGGCGGCACTATGGCACGCGGGAAGACGGTGAGTATTTTCCCTTTGCGCGTCGCTCGGTGTGGTACACGCTGGGCTACCTGGGGCAGCCTCTGGTACTGCCGCTGGTGGCCATCGTACGCTTCGGCATCATCACCCCGCTGGCTTGGCTGCATCCGGGTCTGCGAACCTGGGCGATACAGCACGCGTCGTCGATGGTGCTCGATCCACGTTATCTGCGTCCGCTGCCCACCACGGTGCAACTGCGTGCCTGGCGCGCGCAAGAGATTGGCTGCTTTCTCGTGGTCGCGGCCACGGCCGCGGGCCTGGCTGGGGGAGTTACACCCTGGCACTTCGTGCTGCGGGCTTATGCGGTTTCGCTAGGTATCCTGGCGCTGAACGCCGTTCGCACGTTGGCCGCGCATCGCTTTCGCAACGACGGCGACGAAATGACTTTTGTCGATCAGTTGCTCGATTCCTGGAATTTTCCGGAACACCCCGTGTCAGGCGAGCTGTGGGCGCCGGTCGGCTTGCGGTTTCATGCCCTACATCACCTATTCCCGTCGTTGCCTTATCACAACCTGGGTATCGCGCATCGGCGACTGATGGCCGAGCTACCTGCGAATTCTCCCTATCGGCTGACCAATAGTCCGAGCTTGCCGGCAGCCATGCTGGCGCTGTGGCGCGAGATCCGTACACGTCACGAGCATTCCTCGCCTCCACAATCGCTGGGCCTGGGCCGGGCGGCCTAGCAGCCTGGCACGTTTCAACCGACTGCCTAGCACGGAGCACGCATGGTCGTCCTCGACGAACTGGTCGCGGTCGTGGCGGGTGGTACCGGAACGGTGGGCGAAGCAGTCGTGCGCGCGTTCCTGCGTGCCGGCGCGCGGGTGGTGGTTCCCTCGCGCTCGGCCGAGGCGATTGCCCGGCTGCGCGGCAATCTGACCGAAGTGCCTGTGGAGCGTTTGATGACGCTCGAGGGAAACCTGGGCGACCCGATCGATGCAGTCCGATTGCGTGAGAGCATTGTCGGTCAGTTGGGCCACATCGACGCCGTGGTGGCGTCGCTGGGTGGAACCTGGGACGAGAATCTGCGGTTGGTCGATGTGCCGTTGGAAACTTGGCGCCAATATGCCGACAGCAATCTCACCGCGCACTTTGTCACCGCCCAGACATTCTTGCCAGAGTTGGCGCGGCGGCCGGGCAGCAGCTACACCTTGCTCGGTGGGTTGTCGGCAGTGCTGCCCGTGCCTCGCTATGGCGTGGTGTCGATCAACAGCGCCGCGCAATTGATGATGGCCCGCATTTTGCAAGAGGAAATGAAGGAATCGCTGGTGCGCATCAACCAGGTGATGTTCGGGTATATCCACACCCGAGCACGCGCGGCCCGGGCTCGGCCCGAGTGGGTGACCGCGGACGAGGTGGGGGAGTTTTGCGCACTGCTGGCCTCGCGCCAGGCGTCGATGATCGCCGGCGGGGTGATCCAACTGGGTAACCGCCCCCCGATTCAATAGGCCCTCTCCAGCGGCTGGTACTGGTGGTGGTCGAAAGTTGCCAGACCCGGCAGGGCTGGCGCGCGTGGCGCGAGGGCCCCTGCCGCGGCGGCCAACTGCTATGCTACCTGCGGCGCGCCCGGTGCCGACTCACGTTGCGGTGCGCCGGCGGTTCACTTCTCTCGCGTGAGGAGCCTGGCGGATGCTTCGCAAGCTGATGTTGGTGCTGTTGTCGTGGTCGCTCTGGAATCCCTGCCGCGCCGCGACACCCGACGTTGTGGCGCTGGGCGATCGTCGCGAGTTGTTTATCGATCGCCACGTGGTGGAACGGCTGGAGGGCTGCCGGCTGGCGATGGGCAACCCGCGTCCGGCGGGTACCGCGGTGTTGTTCGATCGGCCCTGGGAGGGGGCGTTTTGCGGCTATGCCACGGTGCTGATCGCGCAAGGCCAGTACCATTTGTACTACCGAGGCTTGCCCGAAAGTGGCCGCGATGGCTCGGCCGCTGAGTGTACCTGCTACGCACAGAGCAGCGACGGCGTGGTTTGGAACAAGCCGGCCTTGCGGTTGTTTTCCGTGCCGGGCCACCCGGAAAACAACATCGTGCTGGCCGACGAGGCGCCCTTTTCGCACAATTTCTGCCCCTTCTTCGACGAGCATCCCGGCGTGGCTGACGGCGAACGATTCAAGGCGCTGGCGGGTACATCGGAAACGGGTTTGTGGGCTTTTGTATCGGCCGACGGTTTGCGTTGGCGCAAGCTGGGCGAGGGGCCGGTGTTTCAAGATACCGGTTGGGTTTTCGACTCGCAGAATGTGCCATGCTGGTCCGCGTCCGACGATTGCTACGTGCTGTACTATCGGCAATCGCCGGCCGGCATTCGTTCGATCGCCCGGGCCACGAGCGTCGATTTCTTGCATTGGACGACCGGCACCATCCAGACGTTTGGAGATGCGCCGGCCGAACACCTGTATACCAATCAAACGCTGCCCTATTATCGCGCGCCGCAGGTGTCGGTCGGCATCGCGGCGCGGTTCATGCCGGGTCGGCGGGTGCTTTCGGCCGAGCAAGCGGCGGCGATTCGCGTGGATCCTGGTTATTTTGGCGACTGTTCCGACGCGGTTCTGCTCACCACGCGCGGCGGAAACCGCTTCGATCGCACGTTTCTCGAGGCGTTCGTACGGCCCGGCTTGGGATGGGAAAACTGGGTGTCGCGCACCAACTATCCTGCCCTGGGCGTGGTGCCGACGGGCGAGGGAGAGATGTCGTTCTACGTGCAGAAGAACTATGGCCAACCCACCGCCAGGCTCGAACGCTATGCACTGCGCACCGACGGGTTCGCCTCGCTGCACGCCGACCGCCCCCGCGGCGAATGCCTGACCCGGGCGCTCTCGTTTCATCTGCCGGTGCCAGCGGCGGGGGGCAATCCTCGCGTGGCGCTGTCGTTGAACTTCGCCACGTCGGCCGCGGGATCGGTGCAGGTCGAAGTGCAAGATGCCTCGGGCCAGCCCTTGGCGGGCTGGGCGCTATCCGATTGCCAGGAATTGATCGGCGATGATCTCGATCGGTTGGTTCGATGGAACGACCGCGCCGACCTGGGCGAACTCGATGGCCAACCACTTCGGCTGCGGCTGGTGCTTTCCGACGCCGACGTCTATTCGTTCCGATTTCAGCCACTTCTGCCGTAGTTGCCTCGACCACCAGCCGCAATCATGATGGAGATTGCCGCCCGAGCCTGAATTCGTCGTGAGCCTTCTGCCGCGAAGTTCAGGAAGAATCCGGGCGCAGGTGGTCGGGCCGTGCGCCAGGGCGCGCCCTCCAACTTCCGCGCGCCAGGCAGGTAGTGTCCGTTGCTGGCTGCACGACGAGCGGTCGAAAAGGAGCGACGATGGATTGGATTGCGATGACGTTGCTGGGTGCTGTGTGCCTGCTGGCCTTTGCGCTGGCCGGCTACAGCATCTGGCACGAGAGCGGCACACTCGGCAAATTGGCCGCCGAGTTGGGGCTGGCCTTTGACAAACATGGCGACCCCGACATTGCGGCCGAGATCGACGCGCTGGGGCTGTTCCCTCATCAGCCTGGGGAACGACCTTATCGCAAAATGCTTTACGGAGCCAAGGGGCGTGTACGGTTCGCGCTGTTCGAACTGAGCGAATGGGAATTGCGCGGCACGGTAAAAATTCGCGTGGTGGAATCGATGGCCCTGTATTGCCAATCGACCGACCTGAAATTGCCACGGCTGGCGGTGGTGCCCACCGCACTGACCGATCGGTTCCGCGCCCAGTATGCCGGCGCGTGCCCACCGCCCGACTCGCCTGCCGAATTCGGACGGATGTTCCAATTGTTGTCCGACGATCAACCCGCCGCGCAACGCGTGGCGGCCGGCGTGGCCAACTTGCTCGTACAGCACCCCCAGGCGGTAGTAGTGGCCGCGGGTGACCGCGTGGCTATCAAGTTCGATGGCCGACGCGTGCCCGAGGGAGAGTGGAAGGCCTTTCTGCGGCAGGCACTGGGTATGTGCTCGACGTTTATCAAGGCCAGCGCTGCCTAGCAGCCAGCCAGCGCGCCAGGGGGTGGGGGCATCGCGACGGCGGACCGAGGCCGGGGGCCCTGGAACACCCTGCCGATCGGTACCGCGACGGCGCGGGTTTATCGTCCGGGCGGCAGTAACCGCCCCTGGCGGCCAGCGCCGATTCAACAACAATAGGAACCGGGGGCGAGGCTGCGGCAGATTGCCCGGGCAGACCGCACCGCGGCGGGCCGCCTGATTATCGCCCTCGACGATCGAAGTGACCCAGGTGCGACGGCGTGTCGCGAAATTTTTTCAGGAGTGTGCGAGACGATGTTGGCAGGCATCAACATCGTGTGTTTCACCGCCAGCTATGCGGTGGCTTTGGCGCTGGAGTGCAGCCGACTGGCGTTCCGTAGCGGGCTGCGGGGCGCGGTGATGCTGGCCTTCGGCGGTGCCGGCCTGCTGGCCCATACGCTGTATCTGGTGGAGCGCGCCCGCGCGAACCAGACCGCTCCGTTGTCGAGCGGATACGACTGGTATCTGGTGGCCGCGTGGGTGCTGGCGGCGACGTATTTATATCTCACGCTGGCGCACCCCAAGGCGTCGATCGGGTTGTTCGTGCTGCCGCTGGTGCTGGCACTGATCGCGGTGGGTGTGTTGTGGGCCGATCCCCAACCGTTTGCCTTGTCGCGCGCCGTTCGGCTGTGGGGCATGATTCACGGGTTGTTCCTGCTGCTGGGCACCGTTGCCGTGTTGGTGGGCTTTGTGGCCGGACTGATGTACCTGTTGCAGGCCTCGCGATTGAAGCACAAGCGACCGTCGGGCCGCGGTGTGCAGCTTCCCAGTCTGGAATGGTTGGAGCGTTGGAACAGCCGCGCACTGTTCTACTCGGGCTGGCTGTTTGGCGTGGGAGTGTTGTCGGGCGTGGTGCTGAACCTGGTTAGCCATCGGTACGACCGCCAGACCGTGCCCTGGAGCGATCCCGTGGTGCTGTTCGGTTTGGCGACGGCGCTCTGGCTGGTGGTGGCGGCGGGTTTCAATCTGCTGTACCAGCCGGCGCGGCAAGGGCGCAAGGTGGCCTATTTGACGGTTGCCAGCTTCTGCTTTTTAGTGGTCATGCTGGGGGTCTCGCTATTTTCTCAAAGCCAGCACCGGGGGTCGCTGCGCGGGGCACCGAGCGCGGCTCTGCGACGGCCCGCGGCGCGGGTGCGGCTGGCCGACGCCAGGCGATCGGTCGGGGCCGGGCCGTGGTCGGCTCGCCGGTCGGGGGGAGGGGCCCTGTGAAGCTGCGCATGATCGGTTGCAGTCATCACAGCGCCGCGCTCGCCGTGCGCGAGAAGCTGGCCTTTAATCCTAGCCAGGCCAGCGCCGCGTTGGCCGAGTTTCGTACCCAGTTTCCTGGCACCGAGGCGGTGTTGCTCTCGACCTGTAACCGGGTCGAAATGTACACCGCCAGCGAGGATGCCGGACGCGGCCCCAGCCACGAACAGGTAGCCGAGTTCCTGGCGCGGTTCCACGGCGTGGCGCTGTACGACGTGTTCGACGAATTGTTTGAGCACACGGGCGAGGACGCCGTGCGGCACCTGTTCACCGTGGCCGCGAGCCTCGACAGCATGGTGGTCGGCGAGGCACAGATCCTGTCGCAGGTGAAACAGGCCTATCAACTGGCCACCGACCGTGCTACCACCGGGCCTTTGACGCACGCCATTTTTCAGGCGGCGCTGCGCGTGGCTCGCCGTGTAGCCCGAGAGACGCTGATCCTACAAAAGCGGGTTAGCATTCCGAGCGTGGCGGTGGGCGACTTCGCTCGGCAGATTTTCGAGCGATTCGACGACAAGCGCGCCCTGGTGATCGGTGCCGGCGAGATGGCCGAGGAAACGCTGCGATATCTGGTTGACGAGGGCGTGCGTGACATTACGGTGGTCAATCGCAATACCGCGCGGGCGGACGAACTGGCCGCGCGGTTTAACGGACGCACGGCGCTCTGGGGGGCGCTCGACGCGGCACTGACCCAGGCCGATTTGGTAGTCAGCACGACCGGCGCCAGCGAACCGATTGTGACGCGAGCGCGGTTCGAGCCGATCATCACCGCGCGGCACCAGCGGCCGCTGTTCGTGCTCGATTTGGCCGTGCCACGCGATTTCGAACCCCAGGTAGGCGAGTGCTTGGGTGTCTATCTGTATTCGATCGACGACCTACGCGAGGTGTGCCAGCGCAATCGCCGCGAGCAGCAGCCGTCGGCCTGGCGTCAGACGAGACAAGGCA
>CAYSXM010000046.1:0-12631 GCA_964434905.1 uncultured Pirellulales bacterium
ATAGCTGCCCAAGCGCGCACTGATGGGTACGCCCAAGCCACCACCGACGATGAATTCGCCCAAGCTGCCGGCACCACTCAGCCGGTTCCGCTCGGGAATGCCGATGTACAACAGACTGTTGGCCCCTTGGGCAAACTGGTGCCGCCAGTACATGTTCTGCTGTGTTACCGTGCGAAAGGTCGTGGTCGGGGCATTGCCCTGTGTGTCGCGGCGATCGGCGAATGCGCCCCACCAACCGACTTCATTCACGGCGTTCAACGCCACGCCGATCTGGCCTCGGAACTGACCCAAAAACGGCTCGCGAGAGAAGACGCCGAAGTTGTCGTTAATCATCCAGTCGTAGGCCAATCCGAGCACCAGCGGGTTGGCCGCGTCGGCACGACGGAAAAAGCCCGTAGTGATGAACAACTGTTCCTGCGAGCGGGCGTTTTCGCCACCGGCGATACGGCCTTGCAGGTCGTACAGTCCATAGCTCAGGCCGGCCTGAGCACCGATGCCATAGCGCGATAGCCCGGGCAACCGCGCCCCCATATTCAGCCCGTTCACCAGGCCAAAGTTGCCGGGAAAGGTACCGTCGGTAAAGCCTCGATAGCTATCCAAGCCGATGTTGCCCACCACACCCAGCAACGGGCAGGGGTCGGCATAGGGGCCGCAACCGCCACGGCACTCGCTGCCACAATCGCTGCAACACTCGCCGCAGCCGTTGTCGCAGCAATCGCTACCGGCGTCGCAGCTTTCGCAGCATCCGTCTCCTGCGGTAAATGTGTAGGACGCGTACGAAGCCGCCACGGACTTCTTGGTTTCGGTGGGGGCCGGTTCCTCAGAACTGGTCGCCCATTTAAAAAGGCCAGCCTGTGCTGGAGTCCAGCTCAGACACGCGGCCAGGCCTAGGCCCGCCGCGATGGTTCGGAAGGAAATCTTCATCCGCCTGTCTCCCCTTACTGTTTGGTCGTGTGGCGCCAGCCAACCACGGCATGCCGCGTCGTGCGGCGCCCCAACCAGTCCGCCTGGACTGTCTGCAAACTGCCGATTCCCCGATCAACTCATCTATAAGTCAAGCGCGGGGAAACCGATCTAAACACTCTCGTCAGATCGTCGGGTACAACCCGCTGTAGGTGTTCGTCGGTTACGCTCAGCACAACCGCTTAACCGTGTGGACGGCGCGGTTGAATACGCTACAAGTGCCAAGGGTTTGCCAGGCGACAGAGTTTGCGCAGTTTACGACACCGCAAACTGGATCAGGCGCTCCGTGCGGCGCCGATAGAGCAGATGTGCACACGCTTTACATCGCGTGGCAGTGGCGTTACAGGACCTGAAGAGCAGGTCCACGCTCGCGGTTTCGACCCCGCTAATCAGGCCGGCGCGCACCGAGCCGCAGTCTGGCGGCGCGCAGCGCGGCGGTGGCCAGCCCTAATAGGCCAGGCCGGCTCGCAACAGCACGGCATCGTCGAGCGCGTGGTGGCCGGTTTCCGAGTCGTACTGCAACCGACGGCCAAACACATAGCCGACTTCCCACCAGCTTTTAAGACCACGCCAGGCAAGCGATTCGAGGCCTAGACGAAGGCGATAGTCGGACAGTGCCAGAAAGTCTTCGGTGCCGTCGGCCCGGTTCACAGCCCAGGCTCCACCGCCGAACTCTCCGCCGACATAGGCCCACCAACTGCGCTGGCCGCGTTGTGCCACGCGAAAGGCAACTCGCGGTTGGGGTAGGATGAATTCGAACCTCAAAGCGTCGGTGGGGCGATGAATTAACCCCACGGCAGGCAACAGCTTGAGATCGCCACGGTTCAGGTAGATCACACCCAAGGCAAGTTTCGTGCGGGGGCGCCAGTCGACCAGTCCGAGCGCGCGCCCCGTGAGGCGAAATGCCCGGTCATGGTCTCGTTCGAAATCGCTATAAACCCCCGGCGAGATGGCCAAATCGGCGCGCCAGCGCGGTGATATCCGTGGCAACCAGCGCGCTTCGAAGGTGGCATCGAACAGGTGGGCCGGAGCGTCGGTTCGATCAGGCCCCGCCAGCCAACGTGCTGCGAAGCCGGGCGTCAGCAGCAAAGGCGACTCGACCGACGGAAACGGTAAGCCGAGGGTGAAATATGAAAGCAACTCGTGCGTGTCGATGGCCGCCGCGCCGTCGCCCGGCAGCCAGGTGTTTTGCCACAACACGCGCTGCAAGAATCCAGGCTTCGCGCCCCAAGGATCTGGGGGTGCCTCCAGCAGCAAGTCTTGATCCTGATTTCCGGGTACGCCCAGAGAGTGCTCGATTGTGGCGCCGGGGGGCAGCCCGTCTTCCGTCGGCCAAAGCGCTTCGGAAGGTGGCAGCGCCTGGGGGGCCACATCGGTGACGGGCGCCAAGGCCGTGGGCGCGCGAGCGACCAAGGCGGGCGTCGTCAGCCTTGGCGAAGCGGGGTTCGTCGGAGGCAGGCGCACCGTTGGCTGGGCGGCCGCCCGTGTCGCAACCAGCGCGAGCCAGATGCCAGCCGCGACGAGTATCTTTGCGCGAGGCAAACACTGGTGGCAGCCATTGGAACGCAAAATCGACCCCCACGGCGGTCAGTACGACAAACCGGCCGTAATCGCCACAGTGCCCAGGGGATTGAAGTTGCCGGTGCCCGATTCGTAAAGCACCTGCCGATTGAACACATACGCGGCGTCGATCCAGGCCCGGGACCCCTTGTAGCTGAGGAACTCTAGCCCCCCACCCAAGCGATAGTCGTTATAGGTCACGCGGTCGCGCAGGTTTCCGATGCGGTCGATGGTCCATTGCCCCCCGCCAAGCCGCCCTTGCAGGTACCACCACCAATCGATGTTTCCCACGGTGCGAAAACGATGCGCGATGCGGGGCTCGGGAAAGATCAGGTCGAAGTGGGTTTCCTCGCTGGGATGGTACAGCACACCCGCTGACGGAAGCAATTTGATGTTCTGACGATTCAGGTAGACCACGCCCAGCGCAATGCTAAGGCGTGGTGAAAAGGCGACGACTCCACGGCCGAAGCCGGTCACACGAATGCTGTCCCGGTTGACTCGGCTAAAGTCGCTGTACACGCCGACCCGGGCACCCAGGTCGCCGGACAGCCATTGATTCACTCTGGGTTTCCAACTGGCGCCGAGATAGGCGTCGTACAACTGGGGCGGCAGATCGGGGCTGCCGAAAATGCTGTTGGTGTTGGGACCTTCGAGAAATCGAAAAGTAAAACCGGGGGTGACGAGCAGCGGTTCGGGGTTCCACAGGAACGGGAATGCCGCCGACACGCTCATGTCGACTTCGTTCAATTCCATTCGTCGCCCTGGTCCGCCGGCCAGCCAGGCTTCTTGAATGCGCAGGTTTTGGATCAGCCGCTGAGGCTGAGCAATCGTGCCCTGGGGGCCTCCCAGAGCGCCTTGGGGAGGATAGATCGCGGGCGACGACGCAGCCGGATCGAGATAGGGGTCCCAACCACCGGGGGGAGCATAGGTACCCGGCGCAGCCGCGCCGGTAGGGGGCGCCGCAAACGTGGTCGGTGGGGGCGCTAGGCCGGGGGCGGTTTGGCCGTTGAAAAACGGGCTTTCGGGCGGGACCATCGTCGGAAACTGCACTCGCTGCGCCAAGGCAGTCTGTGCAAATCCAACGGTTAGCCCGGCCAGGGCCACGCACCCGATGGCATGTTGTATCGCCCTGTTCACGACGTTGCGCCGTTATGGAAGGACAGGTCGCGCGCAGCGCGACGTATCGAGTCGGACGAGAAGTGTTTGTTACCGTCGATCGGCCATGGGGGTCAAGATCGGTTGCAGCTTGCGGGCAGCGCAAACCCCCGGTTCTTGCCAGATTGCCGACATGGCAATTGCGACACTCTCGTTTCGCGATACGATAGCGCCCACTGGCCAACCTAGGGCTGGGGTGGCAGAGTCGCGTCTCTGGTCGGGCCGGCCCCCGGGTATCCTGGCCAAGGCACCTTATTTTGGGGAGTATTCGGAGTGACGGACCTGGCAGACTGGCAGCTTCGCAAGCAGCAGATTCGCGAGCAGGCGCACGCCAACCGGCGCGCCCAAGAAAACAAGGACGAACTCAGCCACGCGATTTGCCAGCGTTTCATGGCGCTGCCGGCGTATGCCGCGGCGAGCACCGTGATGTTTTACATCGACGTGCGCACCGAGGTACGAACGCGGCAAGATTTGTTGCCTGCGCTAGGCAGCGGGAAACAGATTGTGGTGCCCTATTGCGTCAACGATGAACTGGAACTGTTTCATCTAGAAGACATGCAAGAACTAGAAGTCGGCATGTATAAGATTTTGGAGCCGCGCGCCGATTTGCGCAGCGTGGCCTCGAAACACGTGGACGTTGGCCAGTTAGACTTGGTGATGGTGCCCGGTGTGGCGTTCGACCGTACGGGCGCGCGGATGGGGCACGGCAAGGGGTATTACGACAAGTTGCTCGAACACGCGCGCCCGGATACGCCGCTGGTGGCGCTGGCCTTCGAGTGCCAATTGTTTGAAGAGATTCCGACCCAAGCGCACGATGTGTTCATGGATCAGATCTTGACCGAAGTGGCGACCTATACCGGGCGAGGTCGACGTGGATAGTTTCGATCGGCGGCTAGTCGATGATACCTATGCCGAGGCATTTCGCAGCCTGTACGCCTCGGTGCTGATTACCGCGCGCGACCGCCACTGGCTGGATCAGGCTGTGTTCGCGGCGACGGGCAATGCTTCCAGCACCATTCTGTGCGACTGCGAGGCGGGTCTCGACCGCTACATTGGGCCGGGTGCTGAAGGCGATGAGCCAACACCTGATGGGCGGCCGGGAGCGATCGTACAGTTTCACGTACCCAGGTTTCGCAAGGACCGCGTCGAGGCACTGGAACGCTCGCTGCTGGTGCGCATCAGCCAGAACGTGCTGACCTGTCCCACGACTGCTTGCTTCAACGTGCTCGACACCGATCCCTATTACAAGCTGGGGCGCAAGATTGCCTTCTTCGGCGACGGATATCAATTTCGCGACCAGCGTCACGGCCGAAAGGTTTGGGTCATTCCCATTTTGGGTGGTGAATTCGCAATCGAGCGCCGGTTCGGATTCACCGATGGCCTGATGGGGGGCAACCTGTGGTACTTTGGCCGCGACCTAGACTCGGCACTGGCGGCCGCCGAACGGGGCGCCGCCGCGGCGAGTCGCGTGCCCGGCGTATGCCTGCCCTTCCCCGGGGGCATAGCGGCTAGCGGATCGAAGGCGGGAAGCCGTTACTCGTTTTCAATTGCCAGCACGTATGAAAAGTTTTGTCCCACCCTCAGAAACCTGTTGGGCGAGGCTTCGGGGTTGCCGCCCGCGGTGCAGTCGGTGATGGAAATCATCATCAACGGTGCCGAACTGCAGACGTTGGCGACTGCCACGCAAGCGGCAATCAGGGCCTCGTTCGACACGCCGGGGTTGGTGAAGATTTCCGCCGGGAATTACGGTGGGCGGTTGGGAAAAAGCTTCGTCTATTTGTATCCCGAGCGACAATCCGCGGGCTAACGGGTGCGGTGTAACAATCGGGGATTCGATATTCGAGTATCCCACATGGCTTGCAGCCCGTTGAAACACTCGACGCGCGTGCGTTATCGCCTGGAAGCGATGGCATAATAGTGGAGCGTCAACCCAGCTTTGCTGGGTGGCGCGGAACGACCCCGAACCCGTAAGGGGTTCGGGGCAAACAACTTCTAGTGCAGCGGGAGTCGCCTCGGACTGGTCAAAGGACGACGGACGCTGCACGAGCGACGCAAGTCGTTGTTTTGCGAGCCGCGCGATGCTTTGCTCCGCACCCGGCGCGGTTGAGAAATGCCACGATGTCATTTTTCAACGGGCTGATAGCCTAGAAGACCCTGTAACGCGCACCCTGGTACCAGCCAACCGCCGGACGAGCACTATCCACCTCGATTTTCGTGTCCCGGCCCTCGTGCAACTCATCTCATGACCGACCTGCTCGACTGCCAGCGACTGAAAGCGGAAGCCCGGCTGCCGGTGGTTGAATACCACGCTTCGCTTGGTTCGACAAACGACCGTGGGCGTGAATTGGCGGTGGGCACGGGACCATGGCCGGCACTGGTGGTGGCCGAGGAACAAACTGCTGGCCGAGGGCGCGGGGCCAACCGCTGGTGGACCGGACAAGGCAGCCTGGCGTGGTCGCTGGTGGTCGACTTCGAGATGCTGGGCATCGCGCCGCGTCACGCTCCCAGACTTTCACTGGCCGCCGGTTGCGCCGTGGTGCAGGCGCTCGGCGATGTATTGCCCGCGTTAGAAGTCGGACTGCACTGGCCCAACGACGTCTTCATCAGCAGCCGCAAAATCTGCGGAATTCTGGTGGAGTCGCCGCCGGGAAGCCGGTATGTGATCGGCGTGGGCGTGAACGTGAACAATTCCTTGCACCTGGCACCACAGGAAGTCCAGTCGCGAGCGATATCGTTGGTAGATCTGGCGGGATATGTGCACGATCGCACTAGCCTGCTGTTGGAGTTGCTGGACCGGCTGACCCAGCAATTGTCGCTCTTGCGTGACGCACCCGACGAAGTGTGCCGGCTTGCCGATCGGTTGTGCTTGCAGCACGGCCAGTGGTTGGTGGTCGACACGGGTGGAGAGCACGTGGGGGGCTATTGCCGAGGTATCGCCGACGACGGCTCGTTGCAATTGGAAACGCCCCGGGGGTTACGCGCCATCCATGCCGGCGCGCTGGTCCACTAGCTTCCTGGTACCAACGCGTCCTGGGGTAGTGTGAGGGCACCTGGGTGTTCCAGCGCGGCGCTGGACGCCGGCACTAGAATGGCCCGGGGCGAGATTGGCAGACTAGTTTTGGCCGGTGGCGTTGTAGGCCATTGTTGGGTACCAGGGGCCGAAGACAATGGGAGAGGGGAAAGTACCGGAATCGCGTATCGCGTGCAGGCGAGCTTTACCCGTCAACCCGGCCGGCCAGTTCGTGTTGTATTGGATGATCGGCCAGCGGCGGATGCGCTGGAATTTCGCGGTGGATCGCGCCCTGGAGTGGTCGCGCGAGCTGGGTCGTCCATTGCTGGTGTTCGAGCCGCTGCGGCACGACTATCGCTGGGCTAGCCCGCGCCTGCACCGGTTTGTGATCGAGGGCATGCGCGACAATGCGCGCGATTGCAAGCAGGTGGGCGTGACCTATTTTCCCTATGTCGAACCGTCACCCGGTGCCGCGCGGGGTTTGCTTTCTTGCCTGGCGCAACAATCGTGTGTGGTGATCACAGACGAATTTCCGAGTTTCTTCCTGCCGCACATGGTGACTGCGGCGGTCGACCGCTGCGAAGTGCGGTGTGAACAGGTCGACTCGATTGGGCTATTGCCGCTTTCGAGTTCGTCGAAAATATTTCAACGAGCCGTGGATTTCCGTCGTTTTGTACAGCGCAAGCTGCCGGAGCATTGGGCCCAGATTCCGCAGGCCAATGCCCTGGCGCCGCGCGCGCCGCTGCCCGCGGCAGTGCTACCCCTCAACGTACTGAAGCGGTGGCCGCGAGCCGACCTCGACCACCTGCTCGACGGTCCGGGCCTGGCCGAATTGCATTTGGCACAGAATGTCGGGGCAGTTGGCGCCGCGGGAGGCGCGCGGGCCGCGGAGAAAACACTTCGAGCATTCATCGAACGCAAGCTTCCCCGGTACGCCGACGATCGCAACCAGCCGGAAGTCGACGCTGCGAGTGGCTTGTCGCCGTACCTACATTTCGGACACATCGCGGCACACCAGGTGGCGCACGACTTGCTGCGTTCCGAGGGCTGGAATGCCGATCGGCTCGTGTCGATGGGCGCCGGGCACCGCGCTGGTTGGTGGCGGGCCAGCCCGGCGGCCGAGGCTTTTCTCGATCAATTGGTTACTTGGCGTGAACTTGGCTTTCATTTCGCGGCCCGGCATCCCCACCACGACCAGTTCGATTCGCTGCCCCCCTGGGCGCTAACCACACTCGAAAAACATCGGCGCGATCC
Source organism: uncultured Pirellulales bacterium (assembly GCA_964434905.1). GTDB lineage: Bacteria > Planctomycetota > Planctomycetia > Pirellulales > CAYNRE01 > CAYSXM01. The sequence continues at coordinate 7,943 of CAYSXM010000046.1, forward strand.
GCGCCCTGACCAATATTCGTTGAGCCAATTCGAGGCGGCGGCCACGCACGATGCACTGTGGAATGCCGCGCAAACCCAATTGTTACGCGAAGGCCAGATGCACAACTATTTGCGCATGCTGTGGGGCAAAAAAATTCTGGAATGGTCACCCACGCCGGAACAGGCGCTGGCGACTATGATCGAACTGAATAACAAGCATGCACTCGACGGTCGTGATCCGAATTCCTACAGCGGCATTTTTTGGGTGCTGGGACGTTTCGACCGTCCCTGGGCGCCCGAGCGACCGATTTTTGGCACGCTGAGGTATATGAGCTCGTCCAATACGGCGCGAAAACTGCGAGTTCGGCAGTACCTAGCCCAGTACTCCCCCACGGTGCGATAGACTTATTTGGCAGCGCCAGCCAGATCGGTACTTCGCCGATTCGCCGAGAGCTAGAGCCAGGTCCCGCCCGTCGCCATCTCAGCCGGAATCATTCATGAGCCTTCTGCTGCGGAAGCGAACGTGTTGCGTCTGCTGCGTCAAATCGCAATCTCCCCTGACTCGCGTGTTCACCACAACTCCCCTGAGAACTGGCAAAGCCAGTGGCACCCAACGCGTTTTTCCTTGCAGCCACAACACCTTCGACTCTTCGCGACGAAGTTCATGAATAATCCGGGCTTAGGAGAACCGATGATGAGCCAGCCAACGCCCTGCAGTGTTTCACGGCGGGAAGCGATCGGGACTTGGTGTGCGACGTCGGCGAGGCGGTTGATCTTGGCCCGGCTGGTATTCGCAGTCGCGGGCACGTTGGTGACCCATGAGGCACGGTCACTTGACCGACCAAACGTCATTCTGATCATGACCGACGACCAGGGCTTCGGCGACTTGGGCGCTCACGGCAATCGAGATATCCAGACCCCGCACCTCGATCGACTGGCCGCCGAAAGCGTGCGCTGTAGTCAATTCTATGTCTCGCCCGTCTGCTCACCGACGCGCTCGAGCCTGCTGACGGGGCGCTATGCTTATCGGACGGGGGTCGTCGACACGTATTTGGGGCGATCGCGGATGTTTGCCGACGAGCAAACACTGGCCGAACTGCTCGGCGGGGCCGGCTATCGCACGGGAATTTTTGGAAAATGGCACCTAGGCGACAACTATCCGCTTCGCCCGCAAGACCAAGGTTTTGAAGAAACACTAGTTCATCGCGGCGGTGGTATTGGTCAGTCAGCCGACCCACCGGGGAATGCCTATCGCGATCCCTGGCTATGGCAAGCCGCTCGGCTAGTCCGCCGACAGGGCTTCTGTAGCGAGGTGTTCACCGACGCGGCAATGCAGTTTGTCGAGCGCCATAGCGCGAGCCCGTTTTTCTTGTACTTGGCCTATAACTGCCCCCACGTGCCGCTGGAAGCGCCAATCGAGGCACTGCGGCGCTATCCATTTTTTGCCGACGCACGGCGCGTTCTGCCGGAGGTTCCGCTCGGCGAACTTTCGCCGGAAGAGACGACGAACAGGGTCTATGCACTGGTGAGCGATATCGATCAACAGGTGGGGCGACTGTTGCAACACGTCGACAGACTAGGATTGCGCGAACGGACGATTGTCGTGTTCCTGACCGACAATGGCCCGCAACAATCGCGATACAATGGCAATCTACGTGGTTTGAAGGGCACGGTTCACGAAGGAGGAATTCGCGTGCCGTGTTTCGCGCGCTGGCCCGCACATTGGCCGGCGGGAAGAACACTGGACGTGCCTGCTGCGCATATCGACTGGGTGCCCACGCTGTTGGCAGCCTGTCAGGTGGCGCTGCCAGCCGACCGACAAATTGATGGACTCGACCTGGGTCCGTGGATGGCCGACCCCGCGCTTGCGGCGCCTGACCGGCCGTTGGTGAGCCAATATCATCGCGGCGATGTGCCAGAGCGCTACCGTAGCTGCGCGGTGCGGCGGGGCCGGTGGAAACTGGTTCAGGCACGCGGCGCGCGCCAAGAGCCTCTGCCCGACGACTGGCGCTTCGAACTATTCGACTTGAGCGCCGATCCGGGTGAGACTCGCGATTTGGCCGCCGAACACCCCGAGGTGGTGTTGCAACTGACGCAGGACTATGAAACATGGTTTACTGAGATGGCCGCGGCGCGGCAGTTTTCTCCGCCGGCAATTGTCGTTGGTTCGGATCACGAGAACCCTACCACCCTGACGCACCAAGACTGGCGCGGGCCCCATGCCGATTGGTCCGGCCGCGGCAGCGGACATTGGGACCTGATGGTCGACCAGGCAGGCACGTACGAGGTTCGATTGCGATTCGCGCCGCTCGCTAAAGCGGTCAAAGCGACGTGCCATTGGGGCGCCACCGCGTTGATCGACACCGTGCCGGCGGGCGCTACCGAGTGCACCTGGCGAGAAGTGCATGTTGCGGCTGGCCCCGCCACCTTGGCAGCGACGCTGGCCATCGATGGCCAGGGCGAAGAAGCTGCCGCGGGACCCCAATATGTCGATCTGTGGCGCCGGAACTAGCTGTCGGCCGGAGCCTGGGGCTCTGCGTGTGCCGATTTGACTTCTCTGGCGCTACAGCCAATGCTCAATACAACCCGTGTCCAAGCGCGTGAACAATTCCAGCGGCCGGCCTGAGCAGGAACCATTCCTGAGTGTTCTGCCACGCAGCCGAACATGCCGCGTCTGCTGTGTCGAACCGCACTGGCCATTTTCAATCGTCGCGCGACTTGCAGCAGTATGCCGGCCGTTGCCCCGACCAACCCCAGGTGATTTTGCCCGATGCCAAGACGCACATCGACTGAAGAACACCGCCCGGGCGCGCGGTCCTGTTTGTTGTCGATCTGGCTGTTGCTGACGTTGCTCGGCGGTCGACCGCTCGAGAGTGCTCCGCCAACGTCGGCACCGGCGCAAGGCGTGCGCGAGAACGCTCCCTCGGTGCACGCATTTACCGAGGCGCGGATCGCGGTGGCACCAGGCCAGGTGATCGAGAGCGGCACGCTGCTTGTGCGCGACGGAGTGATCGCGGCGGTCGGGCCGCAGGTCGAGGTGCCAGCCGACGCGCGCCGTTGGCCGCTGGCGGGAAAAACAATTTACCCGGGACTGATCGACGCCTATGGGGAAGAACGGTTCGAGCCCACCACGCCGCCCCACGGCAACCCCGCCGTGCGCGGCGAACTGCGTGTTGTCGACCAATTCAAACCGAACCCCGAGCGGCATCGGGCCTGGCGCGCGCAAGGCGTGGTTTGTCGACTGGTAGCCCCTGCCGGGGGCATCGTACGGGGCACGAGCGCCTTGGTGACCACCGCCGACGATGCATCCACCGCCGTGGTTGCCGACCGCGTGGCCCAACACGTTCAACTAACCCCGGCTGGTGCGCGAGATCGCGATGCCGACCCCAATTCGCCCATGGGCGCCGTGGCGCTCGTGCGCCAGACCTGGTACGACGCGCAGTGGTATCGACAAGTGTGGGATGCCTATCGCCAGCGCGTGGGCCAGCCCCGACCTGAAACCCGTCCAGGGCTCGCTGCACTCGAGCCCACGCTGTCGGGCGAATTGCCGGTTGTGTTCGACGCGCCCGACGAGCTCTATGCGCTGCGTGCCGACCGGCTCGCGGCCGAGTTCGGTCTTCGCGCCATACTGCGAGGTTCGGGCCGCGAATATCGCCGGCTGGCAGCCGTGGTTCGAACGGGCCGCCCCTTGATCGTACCCTTGGTGTTTCCCAAAGTTCCCGACGTGCGTAGCCCCGAGGCCGCGAGGGCAGTTTCTTGGGAGCAACTGGCCCACTGGGATCATGCGCCCGAGAACCCCGCCCGGCTAGTGGCCGCCGGAGCGCGGATTGCGTTTACGGGCCATGGGCTCAAGGAGCCGGGTGACCTGTGGCCGGCAATTCGCAGGGCGGTGTCGCGGGGGTTGGCCCCCGAAGACGCGTTACGGGCTTTGACCGTTGTTCCGGCCGAAATGTTCGGCGTCGGCGATCGATTAGGAACGCTGGAAGTGGGCAAGGCGGCCAGTTTTCTGGTCGTGGAGGGCGATTTGTGGTCCGACGGATCGAAAATTCGGGAAACCTGGATCGACGGCCGCCGGTTCGACAATCTGCCGAGTCCGGGGGTCGATCCGCAAGGCGTCTGGGAACTTACGGTCGCGTTGGAAGACGGCCAACCGGCGACTTGGACCCTGCACGTAACGGGCTCGCCCGACAATCTCGCCGGCAAGCTGCAACGTGGTGAGGAAACGTCGAAATTGGCCGGCCTTTCACTGGCGCACTTACGGCTGCGCGCGACGGGCGCTAAGGATGGGCTAGGCTATCCCGGAGTGCTTCGCTTTAGCGTTTCCATCGACTCTCAAGCGGACCCGGTCACGTTCTCGGGCCTTGTCACCTGGCCCAGCGGCCGCGAAACCACGATTACGGGAAAACGTACCAGCCGAGAAGTGCCTGCGGAGCCTGCCGTCGGGCCGCTTGCGACGGATACCCCCGCAGGCGCGGCAGTTGCCGCACCAACGAACGAGGCAGCGGCACCTGCCGCTGAGGTTGCACCCGGTACTACGGAGCCCTCGACCTCGGCGGCCTCACCAGACACGGCCGAGAAGCACAGCCAGAGCCCCGCACCACCGACGCAAGTGCGGGCACTGTTTCCGGTGGTGTATCCGTTGCACTCGATGGGTTTGGCCGCTCCGCCGGAACAACCCACCGCGGTGGTGTTTCGTGGCGGCACGGTGTG
>CAYSXM010000047.1:0-12565 GCA_964434905.1 uncultured Pirellulales bacterium
TCACCGCACAGGAAGGCAAACGCTATCGCTATCGGGTGTTGCTCGCGGTGAAAAACGCAAATTACAACATCGAGGTCAAGGAACTTCGCAGCGGGCAGCGCGAAGAAAAAACCTACGTGCTGTCGGACCATAGCCAACCCAGCCCGATCGTGTCGGTTGCTCGAGCGAACAACGTGTTGGCAGGCCCTGCGAAACCCGGTCGGGGCGCCAACGAGATCGAGGTGACGCTGCTCGTGCGACAGTTCGACCGCGGCGGCGGCGTCGATATCCACAAGGCGGTGGAGATGATGCGGGGCCAGTTGATCAATTACGACAATGAAGACGTGCTGGCGGTGGATCCGGTTTCAGATCGCATGGAAAGTCGCAAAGCCAATTTGCGCACCAACCTGGTACTGATCGACGTCGTGGGGGGTCGGCCGCTGCGCCTGACCGGCCAATCGACCACCGTACCCAGCCTGGTGGCGCTGCTCGATCCCGACGGGCGACTGGTGGTACGCGACGAGGCAGCGGACCAGGAAGAATATGAAAAGGAAACGATCGACCCAGCCACGGCCAACGTGCCGGAACCGGCATTGGGTACGGTGGAACCTGGGGCCGGGGAGCCAGGAGACGCGGCACCGGCCGCCGGCGGTCCAGCCGGCCCACGCGCGCCGGGTGGTCGTGAACGGGGTGGTCCGCCCAGCGGTGGCCTAGGGCGACGCCTGCAAGATCTGATGCAACCCAAGCCGAACAAACCGGCGGCGGGCTCCAAGTAGCTTGCCTGGCTTCTCGAAATCGCCGACATCGCCCCCAGGGGCACAAGCATCGGCGCATCGCGCGGTTCACCGATTGGTGCGAACCACTGTGGACTGCCCAGTTTGCCCTGACAGGGGTCCGGGCAAAGGTTGGGCTGGGCCTGCCAGCCGACTTTGAAACCAAGTGCCCTTGACGCTCTCTCGGGACGCTTGTATTTATCCCGACCTCTTCTCGCACTCTTCGGGGGCGGTCGTCCGCTCGTTGAAGGGATCCGTGCTGATCGCAGGGCGGCGAGCAGGCAGTTTTCCCAGGAAAACAGGCCTGTTGGTCACCCCACGGTGGGCAAGGCGGGAGGAACGCAGCGTGGACCGACCACGAAGGCGCGGCCAGGAAGGCCAGCGCATTCGCTTGTCCTTCCGGTCCGCGAGGTGTTCTTCACGGCAGGAACGCGACTGGCGCGAAAGGAGATCGTGTTGAATACGTCGCGCATCAACCTCGTCGGAATCTTCGTGTCGCTGGCAGGGCTAGGAAGCCCGGCCCGGGGCGCCCAGACAGCCGTGGTGGGTTCTTGGATCGCCACGTCGGCGGTTGCGCAAGCATCGGGCGAGACCCAAACGTCTCCCGAAGATCGCGTAACCGAGTTGCTGCTGCGCGCTCGCAAGGCGATGGCGGAAGACGACCTGGAGATGGCCGATTCGTTGCTGAAGCGAGCGGAATCGCTCAAGGTACGATTCGGCGTGCTGCACCTGGGCGATACGCCGAAAAAGGTTCGCCGTGATCTGGCACGGTTGCAGAAGCCGGGCCCCCGCGCGGTGCGCCCCAGCAGCCAAGCGCGACCGGTCGACGTGAACAGCGCTCTCGAAACGAGCGAAGACCCGGGCGATATGGAGCAGGCGACCGAGGGGAACGCGGCGTCACCACCGCCGGCCGAGACTCCGGGATCGGACCCAGCCACGACGTTGTCGGACCAGCGCGGCAAGGCACTGCGCTATTTGGCCAAGGGGCGCGCGGAACTGGAACGCTCGAACCTGGCCGCCGCCGAACACTGGGCGCGAGAAGCCGCCAAGTTGGGTGTCGAATTCGCCGAATCCGACGACTCGCCCGCAACGCTCATCGCGGAGATTCGCCAGGCCGGAGGTGCCGCCGGCAGTCCGCGTGCCGCGCGGTTCGACGCCGCAGAGCCTTTGGCCGCCGACGAGGCGTCGCCCTTTGGCCGCCAATTGCCCACCGCCCCGCCCAGTGCCGATGAAGACCTGGACCCCGCGGTGCGCGAACTGACGGCCGGATATGAGCCCGCCCCGCTCCCCGCCAGCGCTCCGGCAGACCCGCAAGTAGCGCGGGCCCAGAGCGATCAATTACTACTCGAAGCACGCCGCGCGCTGGCCGCGGGGGATGTGCGCCAGGTTCAGCAAGCGTTGAACCAGGTGCGGGTATTGAGTGTCAGCTATGCTCCGCAAGATGACTCACCCGACAAGGTGACCGCGGCGCTGCGTGCCGCGCAGCAACTAGCAGCAGCGGGGGAAAAAAGTTCCACCGATGCCACTTGGCGCCGACGCAGGGCAGGTAGCTTGATGGACCAAGCAGAATGGCTGTTCCGCTACCACGCGCTGGACGACGCCGAACAATTGGCCCAAGCGGCCGCGGAGTTGCGCAGCGACTACGGGCCGTTCGATGCCACACCCTCCAGCCTGCTGGACCGCATCACCACGGCGCGGCGATCGGAGAATCAGGCGGCGCGCCCCGGCCTGCCGACGGTAGCCACCACGACCGACGAACCGGCCACACACTTGGCGCCAACGCAGGGGGCGGGTGATGCCCTGCCGCAGGTAGCCGAGTTGGTGTCGCAAGCTCGAAAAGCGCTGGCGGCCGGGCGTGTGGAAGATGCCGAGCGTTTGGCAACAGAAGCCGACAGGTGGTCGCTGCCAGATTCGGCATTTGGACCGCAGGCCGACCGACCCGCCTTGGTGTTGCTCGACATCGCACGCGCCAAACTTGCCGCGCGCCGTGGCACGAACCGCGCGATCTACAACCCTGCGGCCGATCCCACGCGCAATGTGCCGGCGCAAGCGCTCGGGGAACCAGGCCTGGAAGCGGCGAACACCGCCGGAGACGAAGCCGTATTCGGCGAAGATGATCCGGGCGTGGCGCCGCGAAGCGTGGGGCAGTCGCCCGTGCCGGTCGAACAGTCGCCCGCCGAACCGTTGGTGATCGATCCCGCACAGAGCACCCCGGAATTATCCGAGCCGGCCCCGGTGCCGGTTACCGAGACGATTGGCACTCCGGTTCCGACCGAGCCCGGCTCGATGCTGGCCGGCACCACAGCCGAACAGAAACTACTGGCGCGCCAGTTCCAGACTGAAATCATCGGCGTGGAATCCAACGCCAAGGCCTTGCTGGAAACCGACGCCGCGGGCGCCTTGCAAATGGTGCGCGAACTTTCCACTCGGGTGGAGAATTCGGGCCTGGACGATCCTACGCGGCAGACCATGTTGCGCCATGTGGCGCGGACCCTGGGCGAGATGGAGCAATTTGTCGAGCAGAACAAGTCGCGATTGAATCTGAACTCGCAGAATCAGGCGGTACGCGACGACGTAGAGCGGTCGCGTCAGATGAAGATCGAGATCGACGGCCGGCTGGCCAAGCTGGTCGACGAGTTCAATCAACTCATGGACGAGCAACGCTATCCCGAGGCGGAACTGCTGGCAAAGCGGGCCGAGGAGTTGGACCGCGACAACCCGGTGGTCAAGCAGCTCAAATGGCAGAGCCGTTTCGTGCGTCGCTATCAGAACGCCTTGCGGCTGGCCGACGACAAGGATCAGGCGGTGATCGCCGCGTTGGACTCGGTGGATCGCTCGGCGGTGCCGGTCGACGACCGTGTGCCGCTGACGTTCGACGCCAAGCGGTGGGACGATTTCGTCAAGAAACGGAAGGGTTTCAAGGAAGGCGAGAGCCCGCTGCGGACCGAGAAAGATCGCGAGATCGAAGCCAAACTGCGCACTCCAGTCTCGGTACAGTTTGAAAATCGCCCCTTGGCCGAAGTGATCGACCACCTGGCGAAGTTGGTGCAGATCAACATCTGGCTCGACCCGGCCGGTCTGGCCGAGGAAGGGGTGACCACCGATCAACCGGTGACGATCAACCTGCTGGAAGAAGTGCAACTGCGCAGCGCGCTCAAGGTCATTCTAGAACAGTTGCGGCTGGACTACGTGATTGAAGACGAAATGTTGAAAATCACCAGCGAGCAGTTGCGCTCGGGCAAGGTGTTTTCGCAGACCTATTACGTGGCCGACCTGGTCACGCCAATCCCGAACTTCGTGCCCAACTCGGCCATTGGCCTGGCGGGCTCGATTCGCGAAGGTTTTTCCGCGGCGGGCTTCAACCAGGGCATCGTGGGAGGCACCTCGCCAACCACGGTGCTGGCGTCGCACAGCGGGGCCAACAACTCGGCGGTGATTAATCCCGACGTCATGGCCAATGTCAATGCGGCCACGGGCTTGGCGGGTGCCAGCGCCGGCGGCCCGCAAACGGCCGGGTTTGGCCCCGGTGGTTTGGGTGGCGGGGCCTTTGCAGATTTCGACAGCCTGATTGAATTGATCACCAGTACGGTCCAGCCCGACTCGTGGGACGAAGTCGGTGGCACCGGCACCATTCAGGAATACCGCACCAACTTGAGCTTGGTGATTAGCCAGACCCAAGAGGTTCACGAGGAAATCGTGGAACTGTTGGAACAACTGCGGCGCTTGCAAGACCTGCAGGTAACGATCGAAGTGCGGTTCATCACGCTGAACGACAACTTCTTCGAGCGCATCGGCGTGGATTTCGACTTTGACATCAACGACAACATCGATAAACCGTTCCAGATTTTTGGCAACCCGATTGGCGCCGGCACAGCGGTGAACGGCGTGGTGCCGCGCAATACCCAAGATCGCGACCTGCGCCGCAACGAGGGCGTGACGGTAGGGTTGCAACCCACCGGGCTGTTCTCGACCGATCTCGACATCCCGGCGCGGCAGGGTAGCTTCAATCTGGCGGTACCGCAGTTCGGCGGCTTCGACCCCACGGCGGGCGTGCAGATGGGCTTCGCGATTCTCAGCGACCTCGAAGCTTTTTTCCTGATCAACGCCGCGCAGGGTGATCGTCGCAGCAACGTATTGCAGGCTCCGAAAGTGACGCTGTTCAACGGACAGTTGGCCACCGTGGCCGACGTATCGCAAAGTCCATTCGTGATTAGCGTGATTCCCGTTGTCGGCGACTTCGCCGCGGCACAGCAGCCGGTCGTCGTGGTGCTTAACGAGGGAACCTTTCTCACCGTGCAGGCGGTGGTCAGCGAGGACCGCCGCTACGTGCGACTGACGGTTGTGCCGTTCTTCTCGAACATCGGCGAAGTCAACACGTTCACGTTTTCAGGTTCTTCGACCACGGTCGAGAACAACAGCTCGAGCGGACCGAACGACAGCACCACCGCCCGGGCAACGAACCGCACCACCACCTCGGAAGGTACCACGGTGCAGTTGCCGACGTTCTCGCTGGTTACTGTGAGTACCACCGTCAGCGTGCCCGACGGGGGGACGGTGCTGTTGGGCGGTATCAAGCGTTTGAGCGAGGGGCGCAACGAATTTGGCGTGCCCATGCTCAACAAGCTGCCGTATATCAATCGGTTGTTCAAAAACGTGGGTATTGGCCGGGAAACTCAAAGCCTGATGATGATGGTCACGCCGCGCATCATCATTCAGGAAGAAGAGGAAGAAGCACTGCTCGGCGCCCCGATTTCGAGTCCGTAGCCGTGTGTTGGTTGATCCGACAGGCTGCGATATCACACCGACGCGTTGCCGACCTGCCGACCTAGGTCGTCATGTTGCGAGCCGTGCGGAACACGGGGCTCCGCACGGGGCGAGGTTGAAAAATGGCACGACGACATTTTTCGAGGGGTAGCTAGCCTCGGCTTCCACGATGCACCGTTCGCGAATCTGCCTGGCGCTTGGGCTGCTGGCCGGTCGCTTACCAAAATCCACAGGCATCCCCCCCGGGGGCCGCCGGGGCTCATTCGTGGCCCTGGCGGCCCCTTCCATTGCGCCCCAGTCATTCTGTACATACGGTGTTAGCAGCCCGACCGAGCTGCACATTTCCGGAGCCGCTTTACATGTCGCCTGCAACCTGTCGGGCCGTGGGCGCGCTATTGGCCGCCGCAGCCGTTGCGCTGGGGGCCTTTGGCGCGCACGGACTGAAGTCTCGAGTCGAACGCGGCCAGATGACCGCGGCACAACTAGAGACCTTTGAAACGGCGGTCCGCTATCACCTGGTACATGCACTGGGGCTGGTCCTGGTCGGGCTGGCCGTGGGCCAAGCTCCCGAGCGCACGCTGCGCGTGGCCGCAACGTTGATGTTGATGGGTGTGTTGCTGTTCTCGGGCCTGCTGTATGCCTATCTGGCCACGCACATCAAGGCGCTGGCCATGATCGTCCCCCTGGGTGGACTAGCGCTGATTACTGGCTGGCTGGCATTGGCCGTTGGCTTCTGGCAAGGGGGACGACACCCGAACTGACTCCAGCGCACCGGTGAGTTGGCCCTGGAACCGGCAACGGTTGATTGCCTGACCACGTGCGATTCTACTACGGCGATAGCTACGGTTTCGGTTCCGGATTGCGCCCCCTGACGAGCGACGCGCGATGACCAATTCTCGACTAGAGTTAGCGGAATACATCCGCGCGATTCCCGACTTTCCCAAGCCGGGGATCTTGTTTCGGGATATCACCCCGTTGTTGGCGTCGGCGGCGGCGTTTCGCGCGGCGATCGATCAATTGGCCGAGCACTATCGCGGCGCGGCGATCGACGTGGTAGCCGCGGCCGAAGCGCGGGGGTTTTTGTTCGCCGCGCCCTTGGCGGTTGCCTTGGGCCGCGGGCTGGTGCCGGTCCGTAAGGCGGGCAAATTGCCGCACACCACCCACGCCTTGGAATACGCGCTGGAATATGGCACCGATCGCCTCGAAATGCATGCCGACGGCGTGCTGCCTGGCCAGCGGGTACTGCTGGTCGACGATCTGCTGGCCACCGGGGGTACCATGCGGGCCTGTTGTCGATTGGTGGAAATGTCGGGCGCACGTGTGGCGGGTTGCGCTTTCTTGATCGAGCTGGCCGGTTTGGACGGTCGCGCGCGGCTGGCACCGCACCATTGTTTCAGCCTGCTAACCTATTAGCCCGGATTCGACACCGCGCCGCGTTGCCCCATTTCAGGCCAGCACCACGCGCGACACCAGGCATTTGTTGCGAGCATCGGCCCGTGATCCGGATTGGCATCGTCGGCTGTGGCCGGATTTTGGCGGCGCACTTGCGCGGATACCGGCTGCTGCGCGCGGCAGGTATCGACGACTTTCAAGTCACAGCGCTGGCCGCGCGCCGCGCGGAAGACGCCCAGAGTTTCTTGCGCCGCGGCGCCGGCCCACCGCAACGTGCCGCGGTCAGCCAGTTGCCCGGCGACCCGCTGGCCGTGTGCGATGAGTACCTCAGCGATTTCCAACCCGACGTGCCGGTGACCTGCCACACGGACTACGCACGGCTAGTGGCCGATCCGGAGGTCGACGCCGTTCACGATTGCACAACACACGCCCTGCATCACCTGGTGGGCAGCCTGGCCCTGCGGGCCGACAAACACCTGCTGACCCAAAAGCCCTTGGCGGTCACGGTGCGCGCAGCGCGGCAGATGTGCGCTTTGGCCGAAGAGCGCGGTCGAGTGTTTGGCGTGTTTGAGAACTTTCGGTTCACGCCCGCCACGCGTTGGTTACGGTGGGCGCTCGACCCGCGACGGCTGGGGCCACTGCAACTGGCGCTTTTCGGCTACGTGGGGCTGTGGTGGGCTCCCGACAGAATTGTGGCCGGCACGCCCTGGCGCCATCGTCGTGACCAAGGGGGCGGTATCAGTCTGGATCTGGGCGTGCATTTTTTCGATCAGTTGCGCCATGTGGCGGGTGAGATCGAATCGGTCGAGGCCCAGTGCAGCGTGATCGAACCGCACCGGTACACGCACGACGCGACGGGCAGCGTGCTGGCGGAGATCGAGTGCGACGCCGACGACACCTGCTTGGCCCAGTTCACACTGGCCAGCGGCGCGCAAGGCGTGCTGGTGGCCAGTTGGGCCGGGCAAGGGGGCGCCAGCCTGTTCGGGTCGGGAAGCGTGTTCCATGCGCGCGGCGGCCGCATCGAAGACGGCGACGTGCGCTTGGCGTCGGGCGAGGCGCGCGGGCTGCAAGCGTGGTTTCAGGACCAGGCCGATCCGGCCGAACAAGCCGCGCTGTTTCCCAGGGGCCTGTGCGATAGCTTTGCGCTGGCCCAGGCCGACTGGCTCGAAGCCATTCGGCGGCAAAGACCGCCTGAAACCGATGGCAGGCAAGGGCTCCGCGATCTGGCGGCCGCAATGGCCATTCTGGAGTCGGCCCAGGCGGGCCGACGGATCATGGTCGACGATGTGCTGGCGGGCCGGGTAGAGGCTTTCCAGGAGCCACTAAACGCCTTGTACGACATCGACTAACGGCCGGGCGCGGCCTGGCCTGCGCTGCCAGGGGCAGGAGAACTGCAATGTCGGGGTCTGGAACGTTTTTCGGTCAACACGCACTGCATTCAACCAATTTCGTCGGCCGAAAACACGTTCCTGACCCCCTCGCACTTCTTTGCAGTTCCGCTGCTGCCAGGGGCGTGCGGTTTGGCTGCGCGTTGATTACGCTGGGAAACAGGGCCTGCTTGAACCGGGGCGAATGGGGCGCGTTCCGAACGTCTACCTTTCTCAGCAAGATCGATCGCCATGTGCAACTCGAATCTGGCCACGTCGCGGCGATTTTCCCGGCAGGCAGCGCTGGCCCTGTGTGCGGGGCTGGTGATCGCCACACTGGCGGCAACCATTACCGCGGCCGAGCGCGGCATCGGACAGCCCTGGCCTGATAGCTTGCCCCAGTCGTCGACCGAACGCATTCTGGGCGCAGGCCACGCCAGTTGGTCGGTGTTTCCGGCGCTGTCGGGCACGGCGCACTTGCGCCGCCCCGCACCGCTATCTCAGGTGGGGCGCCAGGGCATTTCTAGTTGTGATCCGCCGCCCGCGGCGCGTGGCGCGACTCGCGATGTGTCGTTCCCGGTGGCGCCCGACTTGGAGCGCAATTTCACCGGCGATTGGAGCGGGACGTATCGTTCGGGCCCGCTAGATATTGGCTGCGGCCTGGCCTGGGCCGGCGGCCTGTATAACTGCGGCTGGCCGGGGTATAGCCCCACGGGTTACCACGCGCTCGGATACCGCCCGTGGTGGAACTATCCCTATGTGCAACGCCCGTGGTTCGCCGGCTATGCGCCGTACTACGGGGCCGGCTATCAGAGTTTCTATCGGCCAGGGTATCTATACGCCCCGGGCTACAGCGGTTGGTCGGCGCCAGGCTTTGCATTTGGCGGTGGTGCACCAGCCTGTTTGCGGCCTGGGTTTTCTTCCACCGGTACCTATGTGGGCCCCTGGTATGGCAATTGGTGGAACTCGCCGGATACCAGGTCGCTGTCGCAGGGTGGCTGGGGCGGCTGTTACTACTGGTAGTCGAGCACAGGCCGAATCAGCGCCGGGCGACGGGAAAGTTTGCCGTTTGCCCCGGATATATTGCGGCCTTACACTCGGGCCGGGGCCGAGTGCCGGGCCCAGAGTACCGGCTGTGCCAAGTTGATGACGATAACCAGCGGGGTGGCAATGCCCCGGCGGGCGGGCGGTAGAAACCCGCCCCGGTTGTCATCCGGAGGGTATTCAGAATGATCAAACCGCGACACGGGCAACCGGGTTTGGCGCTCGTAGGGGCGGCGCTTTTGGGTTCGGCGCTCGTGCTGGGGGCGGCACTGGGGGCGGCGCCCGCGCTGGCCGACAGCTTCGTGTTTGGTCCGCGGCCGAGCGATGCCGCGCACCCCGAGGTTTACGACCATCTCAACCCCGAGCGATTCTCGGCGAATCCGCCGGCACCGTTCGATCCGTACTATGCCTACCCGCACTTGAACACGCCGCAGCGCGCCTATCCCTATGGCTGGTTTGGGGCGCGATCGCGCACCCGCGACAACTACCTGCGCGGGGCCCGGGGCTACCCCATCCACAGCGCTCGCTGGCCGGGGCGATAGCGCCTCGCAAGCTTGTCGCATGGGCCGCACCCAGCGCTTCGCACTACGCCAGAATGCTGGAGATAACGCTCCCCTTGACCAGTTCGCGGGGCTGGTTCAGGTGATTGAAGACGATCGTCTCGGGGGGAATGCCCACGCTGTGATAGATCGTGGCCAACAGGTCGCAAGGGTGGACCGGATCGCGCAGCGGAGCCGAGCCCGTGGCATCCGATTCGCCCAGCACGAAGCCGCGCTTGACCCCCGCGCCGGCCACACAAGCGGTGTAGCAATAGGGCCAGTGATCACGTCCATCGTCCGTGTTGGAATTGCCCGACGTGCTCACGCCACGTTTGGGGCTGCGGCCGAACTCGCCGACCGCCACGACCAGTGTTTCAGCCAACAGGCCTCGCTCGTCGAGGTCGCCAATCAGCGCCGACAAGGCCGTATCGAACATGGGCGCCGACTGCGTCTTCATGCGTGTCGACAAACCGGAATGGTGGTCCCAAGAGTGGTTATCGGAATTGGCGATCTTGGGCCAATTCACCTCGACGAAGCGGGTGCCTGCTTCGACCAGCCGACGAGCCAGCAAACAGCTTTGACCAAAGGTGTTGCGGCCGTAGCGGTCGCGCGTGGCGACTTCCTCGGCCCCCAAATTGAAGGCCTCGCGGGCGTGCCCTGAAAGTATCAGCCCCAGGGCCTGGTCGTAGTATTCATCGAGATCGTACTTGGAAACCGCTTTTTCCAAGCCGGGCATGCCATCGTTGATTAGCGTGCGCAACCGGGCGCGCCGTTCCAGGCGCGCGGTCGATACTTCGGGGCGCAACTGCAAGTCGTCGACACGCACACGATCCATCTTGGTCATGTCCATGTCGTCGCCGGGTGGATACAGATAATACGGGTCGTAGGCGCGGCCCAAGAAACCGGCGGTGCCGGCCTTGCCCACCACGTTGCTCTCTTGCAAGGGGCGCGGCAACATCACGAAGGGCAGCATCTGTTCGGTGGGGGGCTTCAACCGGATAATGTTGGAACCCAGGTTGGGAAAGTCCTTGGGGCTGGGGGGCTCGAGTTGGCCCGACGGACTCACCTTGTCGGCCGTGTATCCGGTGAGCATCTGGTAGATGGCCGCCGTGTGGTTGAACAAACCTACTGGCGTGTAGCTCATCGAGCGAATCAGCGTGACCTTGTCGACCACCTTGGCAAAGCCGGGCATGGTTTCCATTACCCGCACGCCAGGCACCGCGGTGTCGATCGGTTGGAACACGCTGCGCACGTTGTCGGGCACTTCGGGCTTGGGGTCCCACAGGTCGAGGTGGCTAGGACCGCCCTGCAGATACAACAAAATCACGCGCTTGGCGCGATTCCAACCGGGGCCGCCACCCGTTTCGTTGGCCGCGGCTTGTTGCATGCGCAACATGCTGGCGAGGCTGATGCCGAACATGGCCGAGCCGCCCACGCGCAATAGCTCGCGGCGAGTCACACCATCGCAGGTGTCTTTGCTCGTTCGTCCTGGGATCACCAGCATGGGAAACTCCCTCTTCAGAAGAACCTGGAGCCGCAAGGCGCACCCAGGGCGCACAACGCTCGCCCCTGGGGGTTCCTCGGCATTGACTAGGCCAACTAGGTACTTTAACGGCTGATTTTCCGCCATGTCAAACAAATTGGCCAGTCGACGGGCCCTGCGACCGGTGGCCCGACGGCGCTGGCCATTTGGACGTAACTCTAGGCCTGGCCAAACACTTGGTTGAATCGCCAGCCCCTGGCCGGGTAACATCAACTGGCGTCGGATATCCGCGCAGACCGATTGCGACCGGAACCCCGTCCGGGCTGCACCCGGGGTTGGCCGCCGAACCAGGGTGGCCCGGCAGGCAAGGTCGTTGCAGATTTCTGCAATGCCGCGGATCGAATTCGAGTTCCAGCTACCAGCAATTTGAGCGACAGGAGCACACGACATGCGTTGGCAGGGTGGCCGGCAAAGTGAAAACGTGGAAGATCGTCGCGGGGCGCCGATGCGAGCCGGCACCGCGCTGGCAGGCGGTGGATTGGGCCTGGTGATTGTCATCGTGCTGGCGCTCTTCTTCGGCGCCGATCCGCAGGCACTGCTGCAACAGTTGAACAATGCGCCCGGCGCCGGGGGGCCGCTGGGCGGGGGTGGCGTGGGCGCCGGACCAGCAGACCAAGTGCCGGTCGACCCCGCCGAAGAAGAACTTAAACAGTTTGTGTCAGTGGTATTGGCCGACACCGAAGATGTGTGGAGCGAACTGTTCCGCCAGATGGGGCGCGCCTATCAAGAACCTCGGTTGGTACTGTTCCGTGGTCAGGTCGAATCGGCCTGCGGCTTTGCCAACGCTGCGATGGGGCCGTTCTATTGCCCCGGCGATTCGCAGGTGTATATCGACCTGGCCTTCTACGACGAATTGCGAGACCGATTTAACGCGCCCGGCGATTTTGCGCAGGCCTATGTGATTGCGCACGAGATCGGTCACCACGTGCAGAACCAGTTGGGTATCAGCGACAAAGTTCACGCCATGCGCAGCCGCGTGAGCGAGGAGGAATACAACCAGTTGTCGGTACGGCTGGAATTGCAGGCCGACTATTTCGCCGGGGTATGGGCGCACCATGCCAACCGCGATCGACAATTGCTAGAACGCGGCGATCTGGAAGAAGGGTTGCGCGCAGCCAGCGCCATCGGCGATGACAAGATCCAGATGCAGACCCGCGGCTACGT
>CAYSXM010000048.1:0-12548 GCA_964434905.1 uncultured Pirellulales bacterium
CCGCAGGTCCACCGCTTTCACGTCCTTCTTGCGACACAGGGCCAATACCTCTTGAGGCGTCACGGATACTCCCCTTTCCACTGAAATCGTTCGGTTTTTCACAACAAACGGCCAGCCGCCACCGGCCGCCGCTGCTTCGACGCAAACGCAGTTTCGAAGCAAATGCAAACGCAGTTTCGAAGCAAATGCTGCCCGTTACGCGGAGCGCAACCGGGCAGGCTCGCTGTCGCCACGCCCGACGCCCAAACTGACACCCAACGCGGAACGGAAACTGCTAGCAAACGCAAAGCGAGTGCCGCGGGCCCGCGAGGGAACCGGCATGATAGCGCATAATCGCTGGCATGCAATCAGGTTAGATGCTTTTTTCCAGGTCATACCCTGGCTTCTGAACGTTGCGCGCTGCCGCGCTTCTAGGCAACCAATGACGCGATTGCGTGCAGTTTTTCCCCTCGTAGCTCGCACCTGCCCAGCCAAATTCCTTGCCTCGCTTGAAGCAACTGCCTACGGTGACTTCTGACGGGCGCGCGGGCCAGGCTCGTTTTCGGTCGCCAGCCGTGGCACTTCGGTGGCTGGCGACCGCTCGAACACGTCGGATTTCACCGACCACAGTGCGGGGGGCATCAAGAACGCGTTCTGGAAATCGGTCGCTGGTGGGCGGCCATTTCCTCGGTGGCTGGCGTTCACCGTCGCGCTGCCGGCAATCGGCGGTTGGGCACTCTCCGGCGGTCAGCGATTCGGCCAGAATCGACAGTTTTGTAGGTCCGGCCGGAGCCTGTACTACAAAACCGGATGGGCGCGCAGCCAGAGCACCGGCAAGGCCGTTGGCTCCCAGAGCGCTCAACCGGCTCGTTTTTGCCAGGCGGGAGGCAAGTTGGTGTCGGCCTCGGTCAGTGCCGGGTCGAGTTCCGCCTCACGACGCAATTTGAGTATGGCCGCGCGTGGCACGCGCCGCTCGTTGACATAGCCGCGGCTTCCGCCGGCAAAAAACTCGGTGTATTCGGACGCCAATCCGGTGGAAAAACGTGCCGCGAGTTGCTCCAGGATCTCGACCCACCGCTGGCCGCTTCGATAGATCAGGCGATAGGCGGCTTTGAGTTCGATCAACTCGGCGGCGGTCACGCCGGCGCGGCGCAGGCCGACCACGTTCAAGCCCACGATGGCGCTGCTCAGCCCATCGACGGTGACAAAGGGAGGCACATCGCGGGTGAGGTGGGCTTGACCCCCCACCATGGCGAGCCGGCCGATGCGGCAGAACTGGTGTACGGCCACCGCGCCGGAAACGAACGCGCGATCGCCCACGGTCACGTGTCCGCCCAGCAAGGCATGGTTGGCGATGATAAGCTGGTTGCCGAGTTGGCAATCGTGCGCCACGTGAGCGCCGGCCATGAGATAGCAGTGGTTACCGATCCGGGTTTCGTGTCCGGCATGGAGTGCTCGATGCACGGTGACGTGTTCGCGAAACACGTTGCCCTGGCCAATGCGCACCGTGCCAAGTTCGGCCGGCGGCGTAACATGCTGAGGACCACCTCCGAGCACTGCGCCCTCGGCCACCTGGTTTGCAGGCCCCAACTCGACACCCGACTTGACGACCACATGGCCTGCCAAGCGGCAGCCAGGGCCGACGACGGCGTCGGCTTCGATCACGGCAAAGGGACCGATTTCGACATCAGCAGCCAGATGGGCGCGGGGATCGATCGAGGCCGTAGGATGCACTTTGGTCATGCGCGGGGCTCGGCGAAGGGTGAACGTGGCAGGAAAGGCGGGGGCCCGTGTGCGGGGCTGGTCCGGCGAGAATTGACAGACGGCTTGTGGCCCGGCCGCCAGAGGCGTATATCGGTTCTGCCGTAGGCAACGGTTCAGCCGGTCAGGGCGATTGCTCGCGCGAAGTGCCTGGAAACGGCCTCCAAGCGTCTGGCAAGTTGGCAAACAGTAACGGCTGCGGCGGCCTGCCGGAGCGCGGCAGACGACAAGGTCGTTCTGATCGGACCGAACTGCCCATTTTTCCTCAGCGATTCCTGGAGCACATCCACGCATGTCGACTAGCCATGAGCTGTACAAGGAGGCCGAGCAACTGAAGGACTCGGGCCAATTGGACAACGCCGTCAAGAAGCTGGAGGAACTGCTGGGGCAGGATCCCAGCTTTGCGCTGGCCCATTCGGCGCTGGCGGTGTATTTGGGTCGTTTGCAACGGCACGACGAGGCGGTGCGACATGCACAGCAAGTGTGCGAGCTGGAGCCGAACGACCCGTTCAGCTTCACGGCGCTCAGCGTTACGTGCCAGCGGGCCGGGAAAATTCCCGAGGCGGAAGACGCGCTGGCCCGTGCCCGCATGATGCAGGGTGGCCTGTAGACCGTCCGTGTCGGCAGGCCGCGGCGTGGCTGGCACAGCCGTGTTCGCGCGGTCACCAGGGTGTGCAAGCGCCGCGGCGTTAGCAGGCGCGTCGAGTTCTTCAACGGTCTGCCAGGCGGAGGTGCGCGGCTTGTTCGCAAACGCGCGCCACGGCGGCAAAATCATTTTCGCCCTGGCCGAGGGCCATGGCCGCAGTGTATTGGGCCAGTGCGGCACGCGCCACGGGCAAGCTGGCACCCAAGCGCTGTCCGAGTTCCAGGGCCAATTGCACGTCTTTGCGCATGAGCTGGGTCATGAAGCCGGGTACGTAATGATCGGCCAGCAGGAACTTGCGTGCACGCGCCTCGAACATGGCGGAATTGCCGCTCGAGGCTCGGATGACTTCGACGACCTGATCGAGATCGAGCGAGGCCGATTTGGCCAGCACCAGTGCCTCGGCGATGAGGGTCATGATGCCGCCAGCCAAAAGTTGATTGACCAGCTTGACTGCTTGGCCAGCGCCCAACGGACCGAGATGGAAAATGTGCGGACCGAACAGCTCGAGCAGCCCGCGGGCGCGTACGAGGTCCGTTTCGGCACCGCCGACCATGATGGCCAGGCTGGCCGCCTCGGCACCCCAGGGTCCGCCCGACACGGGTGCGTCGAGCGTGGCCATGCCGTGTTCGGCCAGTTGCTGGCCCACGTGGCGAATGGTGTCGGGGCTGATGGTACTCATGTCGATGAGCAGCTTGCCAGGCGCGGCGCCCGCGACGATGCCGGAAGGTCCGAGCGCCACCTCGCGCACCTGAGGGTCGGCGGTGACGATGGTAAAGATCACTTCGCTGGATTGGGTCACTGCGGCAGGTGAATCGTGTGGGTGGCCTCCCAGCGCGGCGAACTCGCTGGCCACGTCGTTGCGGCGCGCGAAAAAATTCAATTCGTGACCCGCGCGCAACAAGTGCTTAGCCAGGGGGCGTCCCATGGTTCCCAGGCCGATGAATCCGAGTCGAGCCATGGAACGTTCCTGGTTGAGGTGCTCGTTGGTGCTTGGCTGGAAGGCGCCACGCGGTTCGCGCATGGCGCCGGTTCTGATATCGTGGGCTACCAAACGCCGATGGACAGCCGCCGAAGGCCGACGGGCGTGCGGTGCTTGCCGGGGGCGCGCGGGGCGCTCGATTGTAACCGAGAACGGGGACCAGCCCATGCCGGTGGATGAACAACGTTTGATCGGCTGGTGCCGCACGTTGTTGGGTGCCGATGCCACGGCGCCGCGACTGGCGCTAGGCGACTATCTGGCACGCATCCCACGGCTCGACCGCCTCGACCACTTGCCGGCCGGCACGCACGTGCTGGTGCGTGGCGACGTGGATGCCAAGCCGGGCGCCCAGGTCGGCCAAGGCGATGTGCGGCTGCGCTCGATGTTGGAAACCCTCGAACATGGCCGGCGGCGCGGGTGGGTGCAGATTGTGTGCGGGCATATCGGCCGCAAGCCCGAGGGGTCGCTCAAGGCCGTGGCCGCGCGATTGGCCGAGCTGCTGGGGCAGCCGGTTCCGCTGGTGGCGGGTTGGCTCGATGCCGAACGGTGTGAAGTGCCCGACCCAATCGCCGCGGCGCTGGCCACGGCGCAGCCAGGCAGCGTGTTGCTGCTGGAGAACACGCGGCAGTACGACATCGAGCGGGTGCTGTGGAAGGCCCAGCCGGACGACCTGCCGCAACTTGTGCCGCGCCTGGCGCGGCTGGCCAACTCGTTGGCCGAACGCGTGGCGCGGGTCTATGTAAATGAGGCACTGTCGGCAGGCAGCCTGGACAGTTCCACCACCGTGGTGCCGGCCGCGATGGACCACGCGGTGCTGGGGGCCTATGTGGGCCGCGAGTTCGATGGGCCCATGCAACAGTGCTTGCAGGCGCGGTTGGTAGTGTTCAGCGGGCTCAAGGCCGACAAGCTCGACGACATGCAGGCGATGCTCGATCGTGGCACGGTGCGGCGGATGATCTGCGCGGGATCGCTGGCGATGGCGCTGCTCAAGGGGGCCGCACGGGTCGACGGACGGAAGTTCTCGGCAGGCGTGGCTGAAGGTGCAGCGCACGCCGACAAACCGTATTACCTGCCGGAAGAACGGATCGAACAGGCTGCCGGGATGATTCGCGCCGGCCGCGCGGCGGGCGTAGAATTCGTGCTTCCGGTCGATTTCGTCTTGCAAGATGGCCAGGTGGCCAGCGAACTGGCCGCCGGCGACCAGCAGTTCGACGTGGGGCCAGCGACCCAAGCGCATTTCGCGGCGGCGATCGACCGCGTGATCGCCGAACATCGGGCCGCGGTGGTCGCAGGTCAACCGGCGCAGGTGGCGTTTCACAACGGCGTGTTCGGCATGTTCGAGGACCCACGGTTCGAGTCGGGCACGCGACACTTCATCGGCCAATTGCGACGGATGACCGACGCCGGACTGGGCGTGTACGTGGGCGGGGGCGAAGGGGGCACGGCGCTCGAGCGCTATGGCCAGGCCGACTGGGTGACCCATTGTTTCACCGCCGGCGGCACGGTGCTCAACGCGCTGGGCAATAGCCCGGTGCCGTACTTGCAGGCCTTGGCGATGGCGGCGGGTAGCTAGCGGGCTGGTGAAGAACTCGGCGTGCTGCGTCATCGGAGCGAAAGGGGTCTGGTGCCGTGCTAGCCTGTGTGCCGCGTGAACAGGGCCACGATTGCTTGGCCGCGAGGGTGGTCAAATGTGTGAAACCCATGGCATGGTGATGCGAATGTTATCGAAGCTGCTGTGTGCCTGTGGCGTGATTTTGCTGTCGACGATCTCCATGGCTGCCGATCCACCGGCCGACGCACAGAAACCCACGGTGGCCGATTTCGTCTATGGCAGCGATTCCGAGCGGCAGCGGTTCGACCTCTGGCTGGCCGAAAGCGATCAGCCCACGCCCCTGGTGCTGATGATTCACGGCGGCGGCTGGATGGGGGGCGACAAATCGGGCTATGGCGCCGACGATGCACGGCCCTATCTGGCGGCCGGCGTTTCGGTCGCGTCGATCAACTATCGCTTTATCCTGCAGGCGATGGAGCAAGGCGTGGAGCCGCCGGTCAAGGCTTGCCTGCACGATGCGGCTCGAGCGCTACAAACGCTGCGGGCGCATGCCGACGAGTGGCGGATTGACCCCCGGCGAGTGGGCGCCACCGGCAGTTCGGCGGGGGCGTGTACCAGTTTGTGGCTGGCGCTGCACGACGATCTGGCCGACGCCGATAGCGCCGACCCGGTGGCGCGGCAGTCGTCGCGTCTTTCGTGCGCCGCGGTGCACGGTGCTCAAACTTCGCTCGACCCGGCGCAGTTGCGGCAGTGGATTGGCAACGCGGTGTATGGTGGCCACGCGTTTGGCTTCGCGGCGCCGGGGCGATCGCGGCCCGAGGAGTTCGAGTTGTTCTTCGCGCGGCGTGCCGAGGTGCTGCCTTGGATTCGCGAGTATTCGCCGATCGAGTGGGTTTCAGCCGACGACCCGCCGATCTTCTTGGATTACGCACGACAGAAAGCCGAGCCGGTGCTGCGTGGGGTCGAGCCCGACCCGACACATTCGGCGATGTACGGGCTGCGGTTGGCGCAGCCGTTGGCGGCATTGGGTGTGGAAGTCGTGGTGCGTTATCCGGGCCACGAGGGCGACCCGTATGGCTCGATACGGGGCTTTTTGTTGGCCAAGCTGGGGGCGAAGAGCCCGTGATGGGCTGGTTGTGCGAGCGCAGCTCGCGGAGCACCGCTCCGCGTGGATTGCAAAACAATGACTTACGTCGCTGGTGCAGCGTGCGTCGTCCGTTGACGAACCCGAGGCAACTCCCGCTGCACTAGAAGTTGATTGCCCCAAAAACCCTTTGCGGGTTCGGGGTCGTTCCGCGTCACCCCGCCAAGCTGGGTTGACGCGAAACGTTCGGTTCGGCAGTAGAAGACTCAGGAATAGTTCGGGCTGATCGAGTCGCCAGGAATTCCACCGCGGGGATCGCGACCCAGCGACCCGCCAGCGCTATTCCGGCAGCGTTTTCGGCTCGTACGCATGGTCGCGCTTTCGCAATACCTTGGCCGAGACGATCTTGTCTTTCGCGGCACCGGGCGCGGCACGTTCGGGATCGACCCGCTGGAGCTTGGCGAGCACCTCGATGCCCTCGATGATCCGGCCGAACACGGTGTGCTGTCCGTTGAGGTTGGGGGTCGGCACGAAGCACAGGAAGAATTGGGATCCACCGGTATCAGCGGCGGCCGACTTGGCCATGCTGAGGCTACCGCGAAAATGGTTGCGATGGTTGGGTTCGTCGCATTCGCACTCGATGCGATAGCCGGGACCTCCGGTGCCGTCCCCCTTGGGGCAACCCCCTTGGGCCATGAAGCCCGGCAGCACGCGGTGAAACGCCAGCCCGGTGTAGAATCCCTTTTCCACCAGGCTGATGAAGTTGGCCACGGTGTTGGGGGCCTCATTCTCGAACAGTTCGATGGTCAGGTTGCCGCGGCTGGTTTCCAACAGCACGCGTGGCAAGTCGTCGGCCGCGGCTTCGGCCGCGCGTCGCTCGCTTTCGGCGGCCCACAACGTGCGAAAGTTGGGAATTTCTTGCAAGTATTGCTCAGCCAACGGATCGATAGGGCCCGCGGCCTTGGCCTGTTGTAAATAGGCCTCCGCCAGATCGTAATCGGCCATGACGAACGCGGCCCGGCCTGCCAGTTGCAGCACTTCGGGTTGCGGGTATTTTTTCTCAACCAAGAGTTTGCCGAATTGATACGCTTCCTCGAACTCGTCGGTCTTGGTGATATCGCTGCGCAAGAATTGCGCCAGCAGTTCGCCGGCCTGAGGGTTGGCCTGGGGGTCGGCCTCGTAGGCCGCTAGGGCAGCCGTTTTCAGCGCAGGCAGCAGTTGCCGAGCCTGCTCGAGTTGCGCGTCGTAGCGCTGGCGAATGGCGGGGCGATCGTCGGGTTTGGCGACCTTGAATTCGCCCTGTGCTTCGCGCAGCGCAGCCAGCGCCTGGCGCCAGCCGTCGAGTTTTGCGGCGAAGTCCGCGCCGGCGCCGCTGGTCTGTGCGGGGGGGCTGCTGTCGGCAGCGGTGCTATCTGCCGATGTCGCCGGCGGTTGTGCCGGCGCCGTTTGTGCGGCGTCTTGCGCGCTTGCTTGCAACCCACCAACGACCACTAGCGACAAAACCAGCCAATGCCATGCGCGCATGATGACGACATTCTCCGCGATTGAATCGTTGCCAGAAAACCAAAAAGTCGTGCTACCAGAGCGACCGGGGCCAGCACGGGCAGCCAGCGGCCGGCCGGTAGACTACCATAGGGGGGCCCCGGCGCGGAAGGTGCGCTGGCTTGCCTGCCCCATTCCCTCACCCCACTTCCCTTTGCCATGGCACGTCGACGCACACCGGCCGGGGCTCCGCGGTCGTCCACCACGCACACCGCGGGGCAGGTCGAGCCGAGCCAGTTGCGAATCATTGGCGGCACAATGCGTGGGCGGCAGGTAACCTACAGCGGCGATCCACGCACCCGGCCGATGAAGGACCGTGTGCGCGAGGCATTGTTCAACCTGGTGGGCGGATACTGCGCGGGCAAGCACGCCATCGACCTGTTCGCCGGCACCGGCGCGCTGGGTTTCGAGGCCTTGAGTCGCGGTGCCGCGCGGGCCACGCTGGTCGAGCGACATTTTCCCACGGTCCGCTTGCTGGGCGAGAACGCCCGGGCGCTGGGCGTTGAATCGCGCGTGACGATCGAAGCGGGCGATGCCTTCTATTGGGCGCGGCAGGCCGACACCTGGCGCCCCGAGACGTGGCTCTTGTTGTTTTCGCCTCCCTGGGAATTGTTCCGCGAGCGCAACGCCGAGATGATCGGGTTGCTGACCAGCCTGGTCGCCGCGGCGCCCCCGGAAAGCGTGTTGGTGGTTGAGGCCGATGTCGATTGGGACACAGGACAACTTCCACAGGCCGATCTCTGGCGAGTGCGTGATTACCCCCCGGCGCGGATCGCGGTGCTGCGCACTGCTGCTGTCGCGATGGCAGATGACTAAGCCAGGCCGCGGGCACAGACTCCGCCAGTAAAAGGGTCAACCATCCATGGTGCGAACCAGGCTGCCAGCAGTGGCTTGGATTGGTGTCGCTTGGTGTGGGCTGCTGGCGCGCGGCCTGGGCGCACGCGCGGCCGAGCCTGCCCACGTGCCGGCCGCACAGGCCGAGTCGCACGAACAAGAATCGCGTGCTCGGGCGGCGCCGCTTCGAGTTACCCCCGAGGGACCCACCGACGGAGGTGATTTCGGACCCCACACACCCGGCACGCGCACCAGCGGGCTGCAAGAAGCGTTCGACGCCGCCAAGCGCCTGGGGCGCGATGTGTATCTGGGCGGTGGAAGCTGGACGCTGGACCACAACCAGCCCGTGGTTTATGTGCTCAACGAAACCTTGCGCATTCCCTGGATGCAAGACTTTCGGCTCGACAGTGGTCACTGTGTGATCCATTATGCGCCCGTCACGGGCGACGCGGTGGTGTTCGATAGCCAGATGAGCTGTGCGTATCGATTTGGTCTGATCGTATCGATGGCCGACGGGGCCGTGGTGCGTTTGGCGCCCACCACCGCGGGTCCCGACCGATTTCGGGTGATTACGTCGAGCGAGTTCCATTTCAACGCGCTGGTCGGCGGCGGTGGCGCTTGGCCGGGGGGCGAGCCGTTTGCACAGCAACTCAATACCCAGCATCGCTGGGTGGGCACCGGGTTGTTGTTGGACGCCTTGGCCGGATCGATCGACACCAACCAGATTCACGTGACCGAAGTGGTGGGCTGCGCGCGGGGTGTCGCTCTGGAGGGCCCCTGCACTCACAACCGATTGTCGATCACCTGCGCGCACCTATGCGCCACGCACTTGGAACTGGGCAGCGCGACCGACGGCCAACCCCACGGCAATCTGTTGACGGGCCACTTCGACAGCCAGGGCGTGCCCCAGGCGGTGGGCGCGCGCATTGGCGGATTTGAGAACCAGCTCACGCTGAGCTTTGGTCGCCTGGCGCCGGACAGCGATGTGGTGTTCGAGCCACCCGCGCGCGACAACCTGATTACGGTCTTGAACCTGCCGTCGGGCTGGACCAACCGCGCGGTGTTGCCGACCAACCGCTTCACTGCCGCGCGTCCGCCGGCGTTGCCGCGCGGCGCGCCGCCGCCGGCCGCCAGTGGCGAGGAACTGTTGCAAGCATTTCCGTGGACCATCGAGGTACGCATTCTAGAGCCGGGCCAGGTTCGGCGGTGGCGCGAGACGACCTCGACCGGTGAAACCATGGAATTTGCCGGTGGGTTTCACGTCGGACAGTCGCTGGTGTTGCGTCCGGGCGATCGGCTGGCGCTGGAATACGACAGCCCGCCGCGTTGGGCCTGGAAGACGCTGCCGTAGCCTGCCACCGTGGTCTGGTGGCTGGGGCCCGGGGGGCGAAACCGTGGGAGAGTCGACGATGCTGCCGCGCACGCTCGAACCCGAGGCCATGGATTCGCCCGAAGAAGCCCGCGACTATGACCAGATGGACCACACCCAGGTGAATCGGGCGTTTGCCAGCGACCTGTGTGGCGCGGAGCGGGGGGCGGGCGCCTGGGCGAAAGACAGCTTGCAGGTCGGCACGGTACTCGATCTGGGCGCTGGCACGGCTCAGATTCCGATCGAACTGTGCCGTCAAGTGCCTGCCGCGCGCGTGCTAGCGGTTGATCTGGCCCCGGCCATGTTAGCCCTGGCGCGCCGCAACGTGGCCGCCGCGGGCCTGACCAGTCGCATCGCGCTCGCGCTGGCCGACGCCAAACGACTGCCGTTGGACACTGGCCGATTCAGCGCGGTGGTTTCCAACAGCATCGTGCATCACCTGGCGGAACCGCGCGGCGCATTGGCCGAGGCAGTGCGGGTGTGCGAGCCCGGGGGCCGGCTGTTCTTTCGCGACCTGTTGCGGCCGCGCGACGAGACCACTTGGCAAGCGCTGGTCGAGCGATATGCCGGACAGGCGAGCGCGCACCAGCGGCAGCTTTTTGCGCAATCGCTGTTGGCGGCGCTGGCGCTGGAGGAAATTCGCGAGCTAGTGGCCTCACTGGGGTTTCCGCCCGACGAGGTGCGCGCCACGAGCGACCGCCACTGGACCTGGTCGGCACGGCGCGGGGACTAGCGGGGCTATTGGATTGGCCGACGGACTGCTAGTTCATGCACTGGGGGCGCGCGCATATGCGCGCGCAAATGCCCACGCGCCAGTGCACGCGCGCCACCACGATTGCTACCCGGCCGTGGTTGCTACAATGGCGCTCTTGTCCGCGCGTGCCCGGGGGGCAGTCGAATAGGTTGGCGCGGCACAACCCCCACACACCTTGGCCGGCCTTGGTCGGTACCGTGTTCCGCGGCGAATTACTGTGTTCCGCACCTGGCACTTGGCACCTGGTTATGACAGCACATCCCTTGCCCGAACACTCTGCTCCGTCAACCAGCACCCTGGCGGCCGGAGACCTTACGCCGGCCGAGCGCGCCGAAGGGCGACGCTATGGTCGCGCGCAGTTTCGCCTGCAGATGCTCGACAAGCTAATCGACCTGGTCTATTTGGGCGTGGTGGCTTGGCTCGTGGCCGTACCGCTCGATCGGCAGTTGGCGCGGCTGTTGCCACACGAACTGCCCCGGTTCGTGGCGTTGTTTCTGCTGGTCATGCTGGGGCACGAGTTGCTGTCGTTTCCCTTGGCGTTCGTCGCCGGTCATGGGCTCGAGCGCCGCTTCGGCCTGGCCCGCCAATCGGCCGCGCGGTGGCTGGTGCAGCACTTGAAACATTTCGCGCTGGCCGTCGGGTTTAGCTTGCTGATGTTCGGCGGGCTGCTGTTCGTGGTGCGGCTCGTTGGCGCGCACTGGTGGTGGGTGGCGGCCGGCATGTTCTTTCTGGTCAGTGTGGTGCTGGGGCAGTTGTTTCCGGTGTTGATCTTGCCGTTGTTCTATCGGGTGGAACGATTGGACGACGACGCCCTGGGCGCGCGGCTGGCGCGATTGGCCGAAGGAACCGGCCTGGCCATCGCAGGCGTTTATCGGCTGGTGCTCAGCGAGGAAACAGTCAAGGCCAACGCCATGCTGGCGGGACTGGGGCGAACGCGACGCGTGCTGCTGGGCGATACGCTGTTGGCCGATTTTTCGCCCGAGGAAATCGACGTGATCTTCGCGCACGAGATCGGTCACCATGTGCATCGCCACTTGCCCCAGTTGCTGGGCCTGGGTCTGGTGACCAGCGCCGCCGGGTTCTGGTGTTGCAACAGGGCCTTGTGCGCTTGGCTAGGGATCGCGAGTTTTTCGGTGTCTGCGTTGCCGGTGTTTGCCGTGCCGATGTTGATGTGGCTGTTGGTGGTGTTCTGGACCGTGATGGAACCGCTGCAAAACGCAGTTTCCCGGCACTTCGAACGACAGAGCGATCGCTACGCGCTGGCGCGCACGGGGCGGGCCGAGGCGTACATTTCGGCATTCCAAAAGCTGGCCCGGCTCAACAAGGACGACCCCGAACCACATCCCTGGGAAGTGTGGTGGCTGCACAGCCACCCACCGATTGCCGAGCGCCTGGCGCTGGCCCAGGTCGACAGGTGAATTTGGGGTGCATCGTCGGCGGCTTGGAAGTTTGCGGCCCGGCCGCGGTCGTGTTACGCTACCCGCGCCAGGAAGTTTAGCCGAGGCGAGGAGTGCGATTTCCGAGCGATAAAAGTTCTGAGGAGCAACCCATGCGTTACGCAATCAGGCAGCGCGCGGCTTGCGGCGTACTGAGTGTAGTAGTGTGTCGGGCGTGGTTGGCAATGTTAGCGGTCGGCTGGCTAACCCAGCCAGCGCAGGCCCAATTCGTGACGGTGGTTTTCGAGTTTGTGTCCCCGTCGGGGGTGACCGCTGGCTCGTTCAATCCGAACCAAGGGCAGGGCGCCGCGCAATCGCCCGGCAGTTTGTTCAATCGACCGGTGGGCAACTTTCGAGCGCAATTCGACTTGGCCAATCCGACGAACATTGAACTGCTGCCCGGTAGCAGCTTCGCGCGATTTACAGAGAAGCCCGGCCCGTTCCTACCATTTGGCAACCCGGCCGATTTTGCTGGAGAATATCCCGGCGTGGCCAGCGCGGCGCTGCGCAATGTTCAGTTCAACCTGGGAGGCACATTTGCCGCCACGACCGACCCGTTCGGCGCCAGTTTCAGCGCGGCCGGGCTGACATCGACTACCGGCGCAGGACTGC